>JAZGGI010000050.1 GCA_036480375.1 Candidatus Zixiibacteriota bacterium | reverse complement strand
TATACCGCGATTGATAGTAATAGTCAGGGGAACTCTCAATAAAATGTATTGTGCTGTAATCCTCGGATTGAATAGTTATGTTGCCCCATCTATTGAAAAGTATCACCTTTCCGCCAATCGACTGATAGTAATCAATTACATCCAATATTCCTCCCAAATTTGGCGGAATCCCCAAATCTTCGGCGCGCCCCGATTCACTACCCACAACCACTAATTCATATTCCAAAAGGTCATATAAATTTAATCGTTCCGATTCAGGCAAATAATTATAGGCTGTATCTGAATAATATTCGAAATCAAACGGCGATAATGATTCCCGCAAATACTCGCCGGTTACAACTTCATTAACAAGTGAGTTGCTGAAATTATTTGATCTGTTAATTGCAAGAATTTTCCCAGCCGTTAACGTCGCAACCTTTGATATTAACGGTTCCATTCCGACGGTATCCGAGATATTCCCATCCTGATCCACGGCAACGACATAATATGAATGATATCCGCCTCCCAGGGAATAATCATTATCCACATAAAAAGATACGCTAAGCTGAACCGGCAGTTTCTTCCCGTCTCGTATTATAGAATAGTGACTAAAATCCGCTTCGAAGTCATTATTTCCTGTCCATTCAATTTCCAGGCAGCGAAAATTTGGCTTAATTGTTAAATTGCTGGGCTTTCGAGGGAGATGATATGGAGTACCAAAACTAGGATATTGTAAAATCGATCGCGACCCATCGCTATCATAACTGGCTACCGAAATTGCGTATTCCTTTCCCTCAATAAGATCATCAATTACAAAGTTGGTGTCGGCATTGTAGATATCAGCAGAATCAATTCCGTTCGGGGGATTGGTATCATAATAGACACGATAAAAATCAACACCATCTTGATATGGCCAATAAACTTCGAGAGAATTGCCGTTTCCAATATCGATTATTGAAATAATCTCTAATGGATATGGAATCACGCTTGTAACATAACAGGTAGCCAATGAGCTTTTCACAACATTGGTAATATACGTAAAATTCAAATATACGGCGCTATCGGCTAACGTATGAAAATAAATTGAAAAATTATATTCATGAACAAAAAGTACATCATACCCCGCCATTTGAAAAGGCCAATGATCGGCAACATGACTTCCGGATAAGATCCCATTCATTCCCATTAAAGAATCGGCGAGTTTCTGCCATAATTCTCCATAGGCTGTGGCTGAACCATGATACAGTGTAACATCCTGATAGTTATATTTATAGCCAATCATATCAATATTCATCATTGTCAGGATATCTTCATTATTTTCCAGGGCGTTGTCAACGTAATGGGATGATCCATCCAGGGAACACTCTTCAGAATCAAAGGCGATAAAAACAATTGTTATTTCAGTTTCAACATTCGCCAAAATCCTTGCAATCTCTAATAAACCGGCTGTTCCCGATCCATTATCATCGGCAGCAGGACAATCCCAGACCCCATCATAATGAGCCCCCACAATTATATGCTTATCAGGATGAATACTGCCAATCTTGGTAACAATAACATTATAACTTTCCTGGGGTATTCTATGCAAATCACCATCAATATAATGTCTTTGGCACCCTTCAAATAGATCAGTATAAATAGAATCATATCCAAATGCCGCAAATTTATTGACCAGCCAATCGCGAGCGGCAAAGCATGAATCGGTACCGGTCCAGCGCCTGTAAAATGCCTCAAGTCTCAGGACATATGATTCTAAAGAATCAATTTCCACTTGAGATATTAACTCCTCCAGGTCGAGTATACTACTGATTGAATATTGCGGCTCGACCATCGATTCCGGTTTAAATATAAATTCAGCAGGTCTGTTTTTTATTGGCAATAAATCAGGGGTGCCATTACTATTGTCAAAATTGCTGCAAATTCTTAAATCTCCCTGTTCATACAACAATTGATTTTTGCCGAGAATATCCCCATTTCGCGACCGATCAAGAAAAAGATTATCTATATCTACATTTTCCGCCATAAATGAGATTTTTATTTTGGCGTCAGTTATTTGACCAATAATCTGAGTTTCTGCAACAAGAAGATACCCGTCACTTAATTGAATCAATGGTAAGATTCCGAGTGAATTTAGAAAATCGGCTTCTGCTTGACTGGAAAGTGATATTTTGTACAAATCGGCAGAAAATACAGGATTTATACAACATATTAAAATTGAAATTGCTATGAATATAATTCGGGGCGTCATCAATTCCTCCTTGCGCCCCCAAAGACATGACATAGCTTCTTAATATAAAAACGGTCACAAGTATAGACAACGGCTAGTGAGGTATCAACAATATAAGTCTAATAAGTATCTTGTCAAGCGGATATATCTAAATGACCTATTAGGTTTATTCACAGGGTCCGGGGCCGCCTTTGAAGACATGATTTATTAAATACACCGCATCCCCCACGTTTACCGAACCATCACAATTGGCGTCGCCCGCTTCCAAAGGAACCGGCGGCAGCCCGCCTCTGAATACATGATTTATCAAATACACTGCGTCGCCGACATTAACATCCCCGTCCCCATTGGCGTCGCCGATTAAAACTTGTGATTCGGCAATTAATGTAACATAACCTGCGGCGGAATTGGATTCACCTTCGCCCGTAAATTGCCAGGAGGTTATATAACTATAGCTCCCGCTATAATCTACCTGACCGTAAGTCGCCAATACATCAGCGGCATTGAATTCTAAATTCAGAACTTCACCGGTGAAGTATGAATATGTCGGGAGAATAGTTGTCGAAACGGGCGAAAGACTGCCATTTAATAAAATCGACGAGACATCAACGTCCGCGGCGGTTTTTCCATTTTCAAAATTGCCCAGATAGATTTCGACCAATGTCGGTAAATTGTCGACATCAATTACCTGCGGTTCAAACAAAACTTCCCCGGCAGATCCGACCGACAATAGCTCGGTGATCGCGGTTTGCATGACGGTCAATGCTGTAGAATGGTCAAAAAATGTCAAGGGCATCTCGAAAAAGATATACTGATAATCATCGCCCAAATACCTCCAGGCAATCGGCTTGTTTTCCGCCTGGTAGGCATCCGTTCTTGAATCATAGGTATAAAGAATGTCAAGATCTGAACCGGAATAGCCCAGATCGACAAATGTCGGACAAGGAATCCCGGATACTTCCACCCAGGGCGACGAGTGATCGACGGCCGCCAGACTGTCCCAACTCAGAGCCGGATAGCCCGGTAAATTGGAATGTGCCCCGATTAAATCCGAGTACATAGTTGTGACGTCAATTGTATGGACGAATTTGGTACGGGTATCAATATGAAAAAGAGCGTTGTAATTATAATCGGAGTTACCTTCATTAAAATAGTCATTCTGATATTCCGATGGTCCGGTTTTGAAATCTCCCCATCGTCCGAATATTATAACTTTTCCGCCCAACGATATGTAATATTCAATATCTTCAAGAATTCCCCCCATCGTGATCGACGCTCCAAAATCATCTTCCCGGGCAGATTCACCGCCTAATACCAAAAGCTCATAATCAAGTAAATCATAAAGACCCAGTCTTTCATTGGCCGGTTTTGAAGTATATGCCGAATCCGAATAATAATCAAAATTGAACGGTGTTAAAGCATCGCGGATAAACTGTCCGGTGACGGCTTCATTGACAATACTGGTCGCCAAATTACTGGAGCGGTTGATCCCCAATACAGTTCCCGGTTCAAGTGTCGCTGCCCTTGTTATTTGCGGTTCGATACCCGCTAAATCAGAGATATATCCATCATTATCAACGGCTGCTACTCGATATGAATGAAAGTCCGCGCCCAAATTTACATCATTGTCGATATAAGGTCCGGCGGTCAATGTTACCGGTAACGGCACTTCGTCTCTCAGTATCATATAATGGCTAAAATCAAGCTCCGCATTCTCGCTATTCCAGTTAATTTCAATCGACCGCAATAATGGTCTGGCGGTCACACCCGTTGGAGCCTGGGGATACAAATACGGCGTTACGTTGACAGGATGGCGTAAAAACGAGCGATTGCCATCAGAATCGTAAGCATCAATATAGATCGTATATTCCTGCCCGGTCGTCAACCCTTCAATTGTATAACCTGTAAAGGAGCCATCCACATCAACAAAATCCAAACCTGTTGGAGGATTGGTATTATAGTATATGCGGAAGAAATCAACATCGGCAATTAAATCATGGCTCCAATTTATCCGGATGGCATGTCCGTTACCAACGTCAAAAACCGATTCAATTTCAACCGAAATCGGAGCTTCACTGATAACCGCGACGGTAGCAATCGATGCTTTTATCATTCGCGTCATATATTCAAAATTTATATAGGATGTACTATCGCTGGGATAATGATAATTGTCGGAGAAAAAATATTCCTGAACAAAAGTAACTGGGATACCCGCTTCCTGAAAGGGCAAATGATCCGATGCTGTCGAACCTGATAAATCGCCATGAATCCCAACCAGGGAATCCGCAAGGACTTTCCACAACTCCGAATATGTAATACTCGCGCCATAATACAAATCCGCCCAGTCGTCATTGGTCCAATGCCCGATCATATCCAGATTCATCATATACAGAATTTTATCACCGCGCGCCGCGGCTTCATCCATGTAATGATAGGAACCCCACATCCAAGATTCCTCGGAATCAAAAGCAATAAATACAAATGTCACTTCAGTCTCAATATCTGCCAATATCCTGGCTATTTCCAGCGTCCCCGCCGTTCCGGTACCATCATCGTCCGCTCCCGGACAATCAGGCACGGCGTCGAAATGCCCGCCGACGATGATTTGATAATCTGGAAATAAAGTTCCCAATTTTGTACAGACTATATTGACGCTGGGTACCAGATGGCGATCCCACAATTGAGAACCGGTAAAAGGATCATAATAAATTGAATCATATCCAAACGACGCGAATTTATCGGCAATCCAGTCGGCCGAGGCAAAGCAGGAATCAGTGCCGGTTAACCTGCGATAAAATGCCTCCAGACGATAAAGGTAGGCCTCCACCGAATCCTGCTCGATTTGATCAATCAGCCATTGCAGATCGATATTGCCCAACGTATAATCGGGATTAAGAGCCTGATAAGGCGTATAAATTATTTTCTCGGGAGTCCTGACTATCGGTGAAATATCTCCGGTCGATATACTCTTGGCATCAATATTGAATATCCGCACATCTCCCTGCTCAAAAAGCACCGGGTATTTCTGAGCATTGCTTTTATCGCGTCGGAGATCGATCGACAGCTCATCGACATCAACATTAGACGCTATAAGTTTAATGTCAATTGATGATTGCTGAATTAAATCATAGTTTTGTTTATCACAAAGTATCAAATATCCGTCATGCAATTGCATGACAGGTTGTATTGTGAGGGAATTTAAATAGCCCGCGCTGGTGTTACTCTCAACCGAGATCTTATATAGATCGGCTCCGGAAACCGGGGCAAATGAGGTAAGGAAAATGATAAAAATCGCGCATATAGATTTGATAAACATACCGCCTCCCGGACAAATCATCACAATTTTAATACTCAGACGAATTAGCCATAGATATGTTCAACGTCAGGAGTATTGGCCGCCTGAATTAAATAAAGCATAATTTACAATTTTGTCAATGATTGTTATTACTCACAAGGATTAACCGGCGAAATAGAATGTTTGCACGGGTATTCGAATATTATATACCCGTCAGTCCTAAAGATATCGGACGAATCAACCGTCTCAATAGTTATCTGAATTAGCCAGGATTAGGCATTCTAAAAAGACCAATTCACAATCGGGAATACCGGAAATTGTCCGCCCTGCTTGATTATATTAACGAGTCCGATTTGAAGGCCCTTCATACTTCGGGCATAGTTGACCAATCCCAGTTGAAACCCATTGGCGTAATTGGCGTAGTTTACAATCCCCCATTGGAATCCTTCAAAGTTGCCTTTCACAATATTCACGGCGTTATCCTGCCAGCCGACAAAATCTGCATCGGCTATACCGACAAATCCCCATTGCACTCCCTTGGTGACACCGGTCGTAGTGTGATTGACTAATCCCCAATCCAAACCGGTCACGGAGACGCTGCGGCCGTAAAGCAGACTGAGACGGACGCCGGAGATCGGATCGTTTTCATTAAAAATTTGAACCGGAGTGAAAACCGATATTTGTATCGGTCTTTTTTGTTGAGCAAATGCGGATGGAGCAATAATTAGCAGAGAAGCTATAAATATCAACGTAATTATAAAGTATTTGGATGACATACCAACCTCCTTTTCGTTCATACAAACTATAGAGGTGTTGATGACCAATAGTCAAGCAATAAATATTGTCCTGATTATAAGCAATATTTCGAAGAGTCCGCCGAAGAAGTAGTGTTCCTCTTATTCCGAATTTTCCGAGCAATCATCCAGCCGTATAGGATTAAGTTTAAACCGAGAACAAGTACGCCCAAAACTATCTGCACTTCGCGGGTCAGGCCGGTGGGATATATTATGGCCAAAAGGTAATGCTCAATGAATCCGCCGGTGTAACCGCTTTGGTTTCCCAATTGCCGGAACTGCTGTTCCCATGGGGTCAAAGGACAGATCCACCCCTGAAACTCGATTAGCATTCCCCAGATAGCCGCCGGGATATGCAGATAGGCGACCCATCGCCATTTCATTACCAGAAAGGCTCCCAATATCACGAAGCCGACAAATCCCAGATGAATGACTAAGATTATATTCGCCGCGATGATATAGCCCATATTATAAACTTTTGGAGTTGAGCTCCCCTAAGTCAAGACAAAAAAAATAGTCGGGATAGAGCCCAACGGGCTTCAGTCAAATAAACTTGTAGCGACAACTCTCGAGTTGTTCCTACAGGTGAACATCTCCTCCGTACCATTGGATATGTATAATAGTTATCCCTTTGTAGAGACAACCCTCGGGTTGTCTCCGAAAAGCATTATCTCGTCATCGCGAGGAGATCTCCCGCATAGCGAGAGGACGACACGGCAATCTCTGGTTTAGAGTTATCCACATTTGCATTTTCAATAATTCCTTTTAATGGCAAACAACAGTTAAGTTTACAGCGAATTGGGTTCGTTTTGTCCTTTTTAGTACTTGTCAATAGACTGCTCCGCCATTTATCACAAATTCTCAATCATAGACTATTCCATTCATAAATGCGATTGTTTTCAGAAATTACAATTGATTTGATATAAAATTGCAAATGCCCGGTGGCCCACCCGAAAAACAAGCGCCTACCAGAGCTATGGACCGGAGTCATCATTTGGCCGACAAGCGGCACTATCGTCGTATTATTGCCGATGCCCTGTATGTTTTTGAGGTGGTCACCAAGACTGAAGCCAGGAAGCGATTGCGGACTTTTACTGGCAAGTGGGTAGAAAAAGAACCCAAAGCGACCCGTCTCTTTCTCAAGGGAAGAGACGCCTGCTTTGTCTATCTGGACTATGATGACCCGATAAGAACGAGGTTAAAGACCAACAACCCGATTGAGAGATACTTTGAGGAAATTCGCCGACGAATTATCCCGATGAGAGCATTTAATAATGCCAAAAGCGTCGAAAGAATCGTTTATGGAATAATTGCTTACGTCTTAAATAACAAACAGGATATGCCTAATTACCAATTTACACACTTCTAAAGATATTACCTGTTTACACTACCTGAGTGATTTTCGTGTTGACAGGAGAAATACATATGGTTATACTAAAATAGGAATATAACGTCGTGGTTGGGCTGGTTAGCCAAGAACTGAAGTCTTCTGGCGAAAAATAGTTTAGTCCATCTTTGACCTTATTGTCTCATTTTAACTGGCTGCCGGAAGCCTTACCGTAGATTTTCATTCTCGTCATACAGCGTTCTCAAAGTAAGCTATCAACTGCATTCCCATCCATGACATGATACGGCCCAACTATATTGAAGACGGAGGTTCTTGAAAATGAAATCCGCAAAGGTGATTTTTATGGGATATACCATTCTACTGTCGGTGTTCATAATCCTGTCTTGCACGGCAGCAGAATGTGTGGCGTCGAATCGACCGTACCCGTATGAAAATGATTTGATTGAAATTATGTTTTCCCCCAGCATTCAGGCGCGTTTGAGAGATGGTGTTCCTGTAGATTTAAAGAGAGACGCTCTGGTGGGAATGAAAAATCTTCTTGCCCAACGCGCTGCTGTAGAATGGCATCGCATTTGTGATGTCCCTGAAGAACGGCTTGATTCAATTCATGCCAGGGGAGAGGCGCGTTCGGGGAAATCGCTGTATAATTTAAATAACATCTACCGTTTGAAGTTGCATGATGAGATTGAGATATGGGAGTTTTGTCAACAATTGGAGGAACTCCCCGAAATCATGTGCGCCCGTCCAGTTCCAAAACCAATGCCTCCGCCAACGCCGCCTGATTATGAACCGCAACAGGGATATCTTAACGAAGCCATATATATGGCCGGTCTTGGCGCGCGGCATGCCTGGGAGCTGCCGGGAGGAACTGGCAGCGGAGTTACTATCTGCGATTTGGAGTATAGCTGGAATTACAATCATGCCGATATTTCAAAATCTTTGAACTCCCAGATAAATTCAAATATCGCAGACCCTTATTCTGATGATGACCATGGCACGGCGGTGGTCGGTGAGCTGGTGTCTGACAGTAATGGCTGGGGCACAACAGGTATGTGTTATGATGCGGATTTGTATAACTGTGGAACGTATTACGGTTTGCCTACGCCCAACTGGAATGTACCCGGTGCGCTGGCGATTGCAATCGATAGCCTGTCGGCAGGAGACATTATCCTTATCGAGCAACAATGGGATTATGATAACATTGGAGGATATATTCCGATTGAATGGTGGACCGATTATGCTCCCATGGGACAATCCTACAACCCCGTATATGTGGCTATTGAAACGGCTGTTGCCAATGGGATTCATGTTGTTGAAGCAGGCGGTAATGGCGGCGTTGATACCGACACTATTGCTTGGTACGGCAATTCCGGAGGCATTATAGTCGGAGCCGGAGGTGCGATGGTACTTGCCTTTAATCAACGTTTGTTGTTTTCCAGCTATGGCTCGCGTTTTAATCTGCAGGGATGGGGCGAATACGTGATTACAACCGGATATGGCGATTTATATGCCGCTGAAGGAAAAGATTACTACTACACATCAATGTTTGACGGGACATCAAGCGCTTCTCCTACAGTAGCCGGCGCAATGGCATGCTGTGTGGGATATTGGAAGGCCCTGGGATGGGATCCGGCGCTGCTATCTCCGGACAGTCTGCGGGATATTTTAACTGTCACCGGTACCCCTCAGAATACATCCGTTCCCGGAAATATCGGTCCTCGACCCGATTTGCGGCGGGCCTGCTCGCTCATTGTGGAGCAGGAAATTGATTGGGCGGATGTGACTCAATCTCCTTTGAGTAATGATTCTGAACGCGGCTTAGGTGTGGCCGCCGGGGATTATGACAATGATGGCGATATAGATTTTTATGTCGCCAACACCGATGCTTCAAATAATTTGTTCATGAATAATGGTGACGGTTCATTTTCGGATGTCACGGCACCCCCCTTAGATGATGCCAATAGTGGAGTAGGCGTTGCCTGGGGTGATTATGACAACGATGGGGATTTGGATTTGTATTTGGCCAACCAAAATGCGGCCAATAAACTCTTCCGTAATAATGGCAGTGGCAGTTTTTCAGATGTGACCTCTGCTCCCCTAGACGATGCCGGTATGGGTATGGGTGTCGCCTGGGTTGACTATGATAATGATGGCAACCTGGATTTATTTTTGGTAGTTTACGATGGCAACGATAAACTCTTTCAAAATATTGGCGGTGCGTTTGTTGACGTTACTGCCCCGCCGTTGGGCGATGGCGGGTACGCAGGTGGCGTCGCCTCGGGTGATTATGATAATGACGGAGACCAGGATTTATATCTTACTCGCGCCAGTGCGACTTCTAACATTCTTTATCGTAACGATGGCGGAGGGGATTTCACCGACGTTACTCCGGTGGTTCTGGCCGG
This sequence comes from Candidatus Zixiibacteriota bacterium, assembly GCA_036480375.1. Lineage (NCBI taxonomy): Bacteria > Pseudomonadati > Candidatus Zixiibacteriota > Candidatus Zixiibacteriota bacterium. The sequence goes on along the minus strand of JAZGGI010000050.1, from coordinate 109,892 downwards.
TGCCGAGATGAGTATTGAGGCACATTGGGAAGATTTTGATAATGATCTTGATCTGGATTTATACGTGGTAAATAACAGTGATGCCAGTAAAATGTTTCGTAACGATGGCGGAGGAATTTTTACTGACGTTACTTCCAGTCCCATAGATGATGCTGGACACAGTTATGCCGCCACTTGCGGCGATTATGACAATGACGGCGACCTGGATATATATGTGGCGGATTTATGGTTCATGTCCCGTAATAGGCTGTACCGCAATGAAGGCAATTTCAATTTTGTTGACGTTACAACCGGTCCCATTCACTATGAGAATGATGGCAGCATTGCCAGTGTTTGGACTGATTACGATCAGGATGGCGATTTGGATATTTTTGTAACAAACAATGGCTCGCCGGGTCCAAACAGACTTATCAGGAATAGGTTGAATAACGGCAATAGTTGGCTACATATAAATCTGATCGGCACGGTTTCCAACAAATCCGGCATCGGCGCCAGAGTACGGATAAAAGCCGGTGGGCAATCACAAATACGGGAAATTACCGGAAGCTCCGGTTATTGTTCATTTAATACTCTGACTGCGGAGTTTGGATTAGCAGGTAATACGCAGGCTGATTCAGTAATCATAAACTGGCCCTCCGGAATCGTCCAGGAGTTGGGCACGTATGAAGTGAATCAAGCAATCACGATTACGGAACCCGATACAACTGTAATCCTCGGCGATGCCAACGGCGACGGAGCGACAAATGTTGGCGACGCGGTTTATATCATCAATTTTGTGTTCAAGGGCGGCCCGGCTCCCGATCCTGTTTTATCTGGAGATGCTAATTGTGACGGAGCAACTAATGTTGGAGACGCGGTGTATCTGATTAATTTCGTTTTCAAAGGCGGTCCCGCTCCATGTGAGAAGAGTTATCCAACGGGTACATTGACGGCTTTCAGCAACTGCAAAAACCTTCAGAAAACATCAACAGCATCAGATAACACGCCTACAAATCTGGATTGCATTGAGTATCAATATGACGGAATTAGCACATTATCACTCAGCCATATCAACGCCGGATTTAACTGTTGCCCGGAAGAAATGATTATCAACATAAACGTTGAGAATAATATAATAACTATAGACGAGACAGGAGTTGAAGGAATTTGCAGTTGTAATTGTCTTTTTGACTTGGATTATGAAATCCGAAACCTACCTCAGGGTGAATATACAATAATCGTCAGCGAACGATTTACTTTTCCCGAGGAAGAGCTTTTAGAATTTACTGTAAATCTTTCTTCTTCGCCTATGGGGAGTTTCTGTGTAACAAGAAATTATTATCCTTGGGGATACTAATAAAAATTGCCGCCTGAATACAATCTTGTTTGTTGGGGCAGATCAGAATAAAGGTTTTTAACCAAAAGGGGGCTTTTTTTATTTTTATCACAACAGAACGTTGCTATATCCTCTTTGAGATTATGGCCTACCCTTCGTGATTCGCTGCCGGGGGAGGCCCGGTATTTTCGAATTGACAAAATAAAGGCGTATCATTATATTGGAGTAAATACAAATCATTTACTGAACTTCGAGCAGGGGCGCTTAATAACAATGGAGGTAAGAAATGAGAATTCCGTTTTTATTGCTGGGGGTCCCTCTGTTTTGCATGACACTAACATTACGGGCCGATGAACTACAGGAAATTCCTACTTGTGATAAATCAATAATAGTTCAACCTTCCTCTTCATCCGCAGTTTCGATTGGCGAGTACAGCGTTTCGAGTACCCCGATCCCTTCAGTCAAAGATATTGATTGGATAAAGGATAACCTTTCAACCGATGGTCAAAAAGCCGGACAATTTCCCTCGCGATACGATTGGCGGGAAAACGGACTGGTGTTTCCGGTCGTTAGTGTCGGCCAATGCGGTTCTAATGATGCCTTCGTAGTCCTGGAACAATTGCAATCCAGAATGCTTCTGGATGGTGTATCGACATATGATTTTTCCGAAAATAATGTCAAAGAGTGCGAATGGTACGGTTCAAGTTGCACTAGCTTAAACGATCATAGGTGCACGAATTTTCTCTCAAAATTTGGTGCGGTTATGGAAACTTGTGATCCCTATGTCGCTTCTGATGTTGCCTGTAATTCGGGTTGCCCATATGCCGCCACAGTTATGGACTGGCTGCGCATTTCGAGATCCACGCCCCATCCGACTAATGCTCTCAAGGACTATATTTATGCTTATGGACCGATATTCGCAGAATTTTACTCGGGATATAATGATGCCTGGCGAACGGAATTTGTCAACTATGACGGTTCGTACACTCTTTACTATTCCGGTACAGAGGCGGCTTCTCACCCGGTATTAATAATCGGTTGGGATGATGATCTTACTCATGCGGGTGGAACCGGCGGCTGGATAGTAAAAAATTACTGGGGTGATGACTGGGGCGGTCCCTGTGGATACGGAACCGAGCCGGGATATTTCACGATTGCCTATGGTTCGGCAAACATGGGAGCCTGGGCTTCTTGTATCACTGATTGGCAGCCCTATGATCATTATGGCGGTGTATTATCTTATGATGAAGGCGGTTGGACTAACAGCTGGGGATATCCTTCTAATCCGGATTCAGTGACCGCATGGGGCATGTGCAAATATGTCGCTCCGGAAGCGATGACAGTGACCCGGGTTGAATTCTGGACCGGCGATACTACTACCGATGTTGACGTTTATGTATATAATAATTTCGACGGAACGACGCTCAGCGGGTTGCTGGGGAGCAATCTTAATTCGAGTTTCGCGGAGGCGGGGTATCATTCCGTGGCTCTGGATGCATCTTTTAATATTGGCCAGGCAGAGGATATATATGCCGTAATCAAAGTTTCCAACCTGAACTATCCCTATCCAATAGTTGCCGATCGACAAGGGCCCGCCCAACCTGGAGGATATACATTTCTGAGTTCTGATCCATCAGTTGGCTGGTACGACATGAGTGCAGGTGAGGCACACGATGTCGCCATTCGGCTTCGCTATCAAACCGGTACCTGTATTGATAGTGATGGTGATAGTTACGGTGATGCCGGTCACCCGGAAAATGAATGCCCCACCGATAATTGTCCGGATTATTGGAATTATGACCAGGCAGATACAGATAGCGATGATGTAGGCAATATTTGTGACAACTGTCTTATTGATTACAATCCTCTTCAGGAGGACTCCGATGGCGACGGAGCAGGCGATGCCTGCGATATTTGTCCGGGCTACGATGACAATCTTGACAGTGACCTCGACGGTGTTCCCGATGGTTGTGATCTCTGTCCCGGATACGACGACACGGTCAACAACGATACTGATACGATCCCTGATGATTGTGATAATTGCCCCTATGATGATAATCCGAACCAGGCTGATTCTGACGGTGACAGCAGGGGCGATGCCTGCGATATATGTCCGGGTTATGATGACTTTATTGATGATGACTATGATGGGATTCCTAACGGTTGTGATGTCTGCCCCGGGTTCAACGACAATTTTGACAATGACAATGACGGGGTTCCCAATGGCTGTGATCTATGTCCCGGATTCGACGACAATCTTGACGATGACAACGACGGGGTTCCCAATGACTGTGATCTCTGCCCCGGGTACGACGACAATCTTGACGATGACAGCGACGGGGTTCCCAATGGCTGTGATGTCTGCCCCGGGTACGACGACATTATCAATAACGATACCGATACGATCCCGGATGGTTGCGATAATTGTCCCAATGATGCTAACCCAAATCAAGCCGATTTCGACGAGGACGATGTTGGTGACCTATGCGATAATTGTATTGAGGTTTTCAATCCCAACCAGGCCGATCAAAATGATAATGGAGTCGGCGATGCCTGTGACTACGTTTGCGGTGACGCCAATGGTGACAGGGATACAAATGTCGGTGACGCCGTTTATATCATCAACCACGTTTTCAAAGGGGGCCCACCCCCTGAGCCTCTAATAGCAGGAGATGCTAACTGCGATGGAGACTGCAACGTGGGTGATGCGGTATATTTGATAAGTCATGTCTTCAAGGGCGGCCCCATCCCGTGTTTCGACTGTCCGTAAATTGATTTGACCATACAAAAATAAAAAAGGCCGATGTTGATCGGCCTTTTTTTATTCACACAGAACGCCCCTATATTTTCTTTGGGATTATATCTGGGTCATTGAAAATTGTGGCCGACCCTTCGACGGTTTCTGATTGCCTTCAAACAAACAATGTCTTGGATTTAAATATATACTGCCCGAATTGTCTGGCGACATACATCCCCGAAATCGCATCAGAGTGACATATAGTGTCACTCTAACATTAATATCTTCCTTGAAGATATTGACAATCTAATATATATTTCCTATATTTCTTCTGCGCTCATACAGCATCATTCAGATATAAATATCGAGCGGGAAAATATAATCCAAATCTGGGAGGGGAGATGAAACGAATATTTGTAGCATTCGTCTTAATTTCGGTGCTATCCAGTACCGGATATTCACAGAGTTTACTGAATCTTATACAGTGGCCGGTTGACGAGGGTGGTAATGACCATTGGTATTCAGTCATGGCGGGACAATACTATTGGGCGTATGCTCTTATTGCGGTCTCGGTAATCGACGCTGAATCGTTACGCGACGCTTTAGCCCGCACCGACAGTCTTCAAACAAATATTATTCGCAATGAGATGGCATACAATATCAAATCTGCGGATAGTGGATTAAATAAATGCTGGATAATATGCCATGACTGAAAAAGACAATAAAAACACTGACGATTCAGCCAATGAATTTGACGCCAATCCGTCCAAGGAAGGCCCAAGCAGGTTGGAAATTCACGAAATTGAACACAGACTTGATAAGAATGAAAACGAATTAGAAGATTTAAGAAAGAAGATTGAAGAAAAAGGGAGAGATTGGCTCGGCATTCTGGCAATCGTTGGCCGTTTACTCATCGCCACAGTACTAGCGATTGCGACCTATTTAGGGGCTACGGTGATTCCTGAAACCATCAACCGACAATCTCTTGAATCACAAAAAATTATTCATTTGTCCGAATTGGTTCCGAAGCTTTACTCAGACTCAACGGCGGCCAACAGGAAGCCTATACTAATCTCTATGGCATCACATGGTGTACCGGCCGTGCCCTTTCTCCTATTGGCTTTAGAGGATGCCAACGAGAATGATGATACAGAACTGATTCAAGGCGTGATTTCGGCCATGAAGTATATGGACGACAACGCTAGAAATGAAATTAACTCCAAACTTGGCCTGGAAATAAGCCAGTTAAGGGAGGATAATCTTGGAAAGAATGTCCATTTCATGTGCTACATAATAGATATCCTTGATACCTGGCAATCGAATGAGACCACTCAAAGTCTACTGGAAAGATATTTTATAAAAGTCAGCGTCATTGACAAAAATAAAAGAAAGTTGAAAGAACTCAACGGAACGGTCTTAAATGCCCTGGCCAAAATCGGGACCATGACTTCCCGATTACCCCTTGCCGCGCTCGATTTTGAAGGGCAGGATTTGAGTGGTATCGATTTTTCCCAAGCCGATCTGAGCCAGAGCAATTTGGCCAACTGCAAGCTGACCGATTGTACTTTTGAGGGTACCATATTAGATTTGTGCAATCTTGAGGGGGCAACATTTTTTTTAAGACAACATGATAGCCATCAGGTATTGGGCATTTTTAAGAATCTATCCAAGGCTCAGTGGCAAAACGCGTATCTGGACTCAACCGTCTGCGAGTTACTCAGTGAACTCACCAAAGAGAATGGTCGGGAGGCGACAATCTTTGAATTAACCAAAACTCTTATGGATGAAATATAGAATGATAAAACGATCCACATACCCGGGTGCCATAATTTTGTTAATGCTTCCAATTATGCTCACACCGGTCACCCCCTGCGCTCAACCGGATCTGGAGAGTGACGATACCGATTCTCTTGTAGATTTGAAAATTATTGTGGAGATAGACTCAATTCCTGAAAATCTGTTGGCGCTTTCTATGGATTCCACAATTCTTATTTCCCTGTTTCGGGGGCAGTACACAAACAACAGGCCATATGCACAAAAGGTATGTACGCTGGAATACAATGAATCTCAAACAGCAAGAATGGTTTCATTCGATAGCATACCGCTGGCATCTTATACTATTGAATTTTATTTTGCCAAGTACGACCATGTATATAGCCAGACCAAGGATTTGTTGGACTCGACGGAATTCAGATTCAATCTCACCCCACATTTCTATACGGTGATGTTTTATGCCAATCCTCAAAAGTACAAGGCACATTGCACCTATAGGAAAATCAAAAAAATAAAAAACGACAGCTATTATTTCGGCGATTCAAATCCTGCCAATGGTATCATCGAAATTTCATTACTGGAAAGAAAAATATGCCGTGTGATTCTTGAAATGTGCGAACCTGAGATTGATTTTACCGAGGTTCTGGATTTTAGCTGCAATTCGTTCAGAGGGAGATATACCAAGGGCATACCTCTGGCGGACAGGTCTGCCCGGCCATTTATTGAGGTAATTATATCCCCCACTGATAAATGAGGAGATAGGAAAAATGAGCTATAGAACGATTCATATCACGGGCGCGGCATTAATTCTTCTTTTGTTGGCATCATTAGGCAATGCCCTCGATATACCATCCGAGCTATCTGAAGGTAGGGTATTCGGAGCATCTATTTCGAAAAGTGATTATGACACTTTGGTTGAGTTTGCAAAGGCTCCTCGCACCGAAATGTCAAGGCAGGTACTCGATATAATCAAGCGCGCCTACCCTGATTCCACATTGGAAAGAATCGGCTCCGGCGAACATTTTATTATTTTCCTTGCAGTCGGAGGACTCAATCAAATCGTATACATCCACGAGTATACCCATAAGGCATTTTTCATTCGATTTAAAAAAGGTTTCTGTGATCCGGGCGACATTCGCATGTTCGCACGCGATATATTTGCGATATGGATAACTGACAGCGCTGACGATTTTCTGACCTCGGTGGAGATTGATATTTCGAAATTAACACGTTCACTGCAACTTACCTCATTTGAATCGCCAGCCCCTATCAGGGAATATATCAACGAAGATGGCAATAAAAAAGAAATCGAGATCGGCATTAAGCATTTTAAGATTCCATTTCATCCGGCCAGTATTGCGCTTACCTTCGTACGGAGAGATCTGGATACATATGAAAGGAGGACCTGGAGCCGCAGTTACCGAGTTCTTCGGCCAGTTACCTTTTTTGGTGAATTCAATATTGGTATTGGTATGTTCATACCGATTTCCGATGCCGATTTGAAACGTTATGAGATTGAGTCAAATGTCATTAAGCGCAAGGATTTCGATGAGACGGTTTTTCTGACCGTCGGGCTTGATTGGTCCGCTCGCAGAGATTTAAAACATTTTGGAAGTTTCACCGGTTTGCTGCTCCCGGACTTCTTCATGGGGATTGGTGTGCCTGTGGATTTGAAGAAGATGGACAATAACAGTTGGATTTTGGGATATAGCTGGCCGATTTCAAGCGACCTGATAAAAATAAGTTTGGCCTTGCACTTGCCGGGAGAAAATTCGTTGTCCGAGGGCTATAGTGCGGGCGATACTGTGAGCGATCTGGACGCCAATTTCGCTATTGAGGAAACGGAGCTAACCTGGATCATGGGTTTATCAATTTCATTCAATTCCATTGGCAATCTGTTTTAGACAGTAGGGCAGGATCCCCGCGATCCTGCCAATACACCTTGCTTTATCGCACTTTGCGCGATTGGCAGGAGCCCTGCGGGCTCTTTCCCTACGGATTTCTATATACAGATTTATATGGATGCCTGGTTAATTCTGGTTCAACTTACTTCTATTCTTTTCTAAATAGTGAATCGTGCAAATAGTGTATGTAGAAGTATGGATTTCTTCCCTTATCTGCCCTCTCAAAACATCTCCCTTCTTGTAATCATCATATACGCCATAAGTATACTGCAAGTCATTGCGTGTAGCCTTATAGTTCTCACCCTTCTCCGTCAGGCAGATGATCTCTTTTTCACTTGCCTTAATCATCGGAATTGTCTCCCGTCTTATTTTGTCATCTTTTGACCAATTGCACATTTTGAGTTCGCCCCCCCCATCCTTAATCTTTTCCTGAAGGAATATTACAGCCCTATTCCAAAAATCATCGAAATTCATACGCATCTAACACTCCTGATATTCGTAAACTGCGTTTATGCCACCAAACTCATCAGCCCAGCCAGCCAGGGCAGGATCCCTGCGATCCTGCCAATAAATCTTGTTTCACTCGGCCCAGATACACATCCAGATTGAGATTACGCTTCCGATCGCGTCGGCGAATATCTTAGGAGTTAATTCTCGCAATTTGGCTTCATAGTCTTCGTTATTATCGGGATCGGGATTTTCCGGCGGGAATAATACCAGACTCCGCTTCTTTGTTTTGATACATAATTCAACCATAAAATCCATCAACTTATTGCGGGGAACCGCATAGGTTTTGATTTTCTTTACGTCAGCGGAATTGTCGACATCAAATGTAATTGAATCGGAGTAATCGGTCAGTTCGGTATTATCCTGCGCCCGCTGAATATCGATAAGCCCTTCCCTCAATCCGACTGGAGTGGCCGCCTTATCCCATAGCGATTCGATTTTCCCATGCCATTTGGTGGAATAATAATTCCCCTCCGCTGGCTTTTTATCGGACGGTTTGTCGTCTCGTATATCGCAGTGCATGGGAACGTTGGCATCGGCCACATAATGGGAAATAAGCAGTAGCAGATACATCAACTGCTGCATGGAATAGCTATCGTTGTGATCTCTCAGCTTAATCAAATTGGCTATAATTTTCCCCAGATGATCGACCTTAAAGGGCAATCCTCCACTGCCCGAAGCGCGATAGTAATTATCGCCGTTATCCGTGAACGTTTGCTTGGCGAAATTCGCGGCATCGCCAAATTCGCCGTCGGTAAATAGTTTAAAAGTATGGTAGTGAGCCATATCCTTGAGGATATCATCGGGAGCCCAGCTTGCTTCGGTAACATGATCGCGATGATAAAAAAGTAGTCTTTGCAGTACTTTGGCCTGCCGCCTTAACGCTTTTTTCTTATTGGAGCTTACGTTGTTGCCCGAAGGCGTTTTTACTTTGGCCAGAGAATCATAGAGAAACTCCATGGCTTTGCGAGCGATGTAGATATGCGTATTGTGTTTCATGATAAATACTCCCCTTCTTTCAGGTGGCCCCGGATTTGATGGAGATAAACGGAATACCCTGACCACGGGACCATTATTGAGAATTTTTGTTAGTTGTTCAAAAGCGCAACATCGCTAACTTACTATATTATTTATATTATGTCAACACAAATTTGTGTTTGTATGATTATCGCGAAGAGAATATTAATAATTTGGCCTTATCTCAGAATTTTTGGTATTTGGAGATTGGGGCTATGAAACCGGTACGCCTTTTTTCAATTATCGGAATATTCGGTCGGTTGGGGTTTGAGGTGGACTTTTTGACCATCCTTACGGACGATGACTCCGGGCGTGCCGACGACGGTACAGTTGTCGGGAATATCAACCATGTACAAAAAGCAATTGGCGCCGATGCTGACGTTGTTTCCGATAGTCAGTGGTCCCAAAATCGTAGCTCCGGTCCCGATGAAAACATTATTGCCGACGGTCGGATGCCGCTTGCCGACATGCTTACCGGTCCCCCCTAACGTGACATTGTGAAAGAGAACGCAATGATCCCCAATCTCGGCCGTTTCGCCGATAACTACCCCAGCTCCGTGATCGATAAAAAGCCCGCTGCCGATGGTCGCGCCGGGATGAATTTCGACACCGGTCATAAAGCGGCTTATTTGAGAAAGCATTCGGGGAATGAAAGGGATCTTGAGATTATACAGGACATGAATAATGCGATGAAAAAATATCGCGTGAAAACCGGGATAAAGAAGAAATTCAATATTTCTTGAAGCCGGATCGTTACGGCTTATCGCCCGGATATCCTCTATAATTCTTTTGAGTATCATAGTCGTTATACGATTATTCGGATTTCCGGCGTAAATATTTATCTCTTACTTTTTCTTAATCAGATTATTGAAAAGGTCTTTAACTCCTTTTTTGAGCTTGTCCTCAACTTTCTTTTTGACAACGTTTTGGTCGGTCGAGAATTTAGACAGGGTTGGGTTGAGATAAGTTCCGCCCAGATTGAAATTGACGCGGATTCGGCCGTTCTCATCGCGCAGGAGATCGCCGAGGAGGTTGGCTTTCCCTGAGTATTGCTCCGAAAGATAGAGGCTGACCTGCATATCCATATCATAGTTATCGACCGCGATGGTGCCGTTGATGTCCCAATCGCCAATCCGACTAAACAGCTTCATATCATCGAGAAGCATTTTGCCGTCACGGATAACCAGATCGGTCGTCAAATTGCGGATAGATTCCTCCTCAAATGTTTTGAATCCGGTTTTTTCGGCCAGTTTGTTTATAACGGGGAAGTTGATAATTTTCCCATCCTTGATATTGGCATTGGCCTGCGCGTTTAGCGATTTGATAAAATCCTGGGGTTCACTGCCCCGACCGGCGATCTGCCCTTTGGCATTGACCTTGCCGAAGAGATGATTTTTGATTTTGGTAAATTGAGATAAAAATTCGTTGGTTTCGACTGCCTCGGCTGTAAATTCGGAGGTAATCAGCGGCTGATACATATCGGTGATATCAACCGTTCCGGAAGCCTTGATATTTCCTGAATATATATTCCCGGCGGTATTTGTGAAAGTAATCAGCCCCTCGTCGTATTCGACGTCTCCGGATATATTTGAAAATTCCATTTCCCGAAAAATAAACCGGTCAATATTGGTTTTGCCCGACGCGCTGATATCGGGGAGGAAAATTGGAGCGGACGCTGATATAGCCTGCTGATCCGAAGGTGATACGGTTGATTGTCCCGAAGATGACGATCCTTCATCCGGCGATTGAGAAACCGCGGGTGAGGCTTCTTCTTCCGGCACAAGAATGTCATAGTTAATAAGCGGCGAGTAAAGTTCGTAATCGAGATAAGGTTTTTTGTGGCCTTTTCTCGGCTCAATCAAATGAGCGAAACCGTTTTTCAAAGTTCCGGTCAAAGAGACCGACGCACCCGGGTATTCGGCATATAGAGTATCAACGGTGACATTTTTCCTGCCAAAAGTGAGTTTCATGTTGAGTTTTTCGAGAGGCGACGTCAGGCTGTCATTGTTATAATATAGATTCTCGATTTGGGCGGTTCCGAGAAAATTGGTGTTTATCCAATCCGATTTTTTGCCCGCCGCTTTTATATCCAGATCAGCCGTGCCGATCAATTCATGGTTTAATTTTTCATCTAAAAACGGTTGAAGGCCGACCAGATTATATTTACCCTTGACGGCCAATTCGTAAATAATATCGTCCCAGTTTTTTACTTTTCCTGAGATGTCGCAGGGATTATCCGAAAGAGTTCCTCCCGCCGAATAAAACGAGATTGAATCAGAATCGAAGTCAAGTGTCAGGGTTTTGAAATGCGCCCGTCCGGCAATATTGCCGTAACCAACGGTTAAATCGTTAAATTTGAATTGTCCGCTGAAATAGGGACTGCGTTTGGTTTTTAATTCGATGCGGGATTCGACGTCGCCGGACAGTCTGCCGTTAATACGCAGCATATCCTTATCGAAATTTTCCGACGAGGGCAGGTATTTTATCAGAGGATCGATGGAAACATTATCTGCTTTGATACGGGCAAAGATCGAAATCGGATCAAACATATTGCGCACGGTCGCCTCAATATCAAAAGGGATGCCGTTCAATGTCAATCTTGATTCCTGAAGCGCCAGATCGCCATTTTGAAAATCAATATCGGCGTTATATGTAAACTCCATGTTGAGCGGAACGCCTTCGGGAATTATATCGGAAGCGATTGAGGGAATCGTCAGGGTTCCGATGGAGCGGCCTTTTTTGCCGTCGCCTTCAAGATTCAGCCTGGTTTCGAGATTGATATTATTCAGCGATGTTTTAGTGTTGGCCGAATCATCCTGAAAAGTAATGTCGCCGTGATTAATTTCAGCCCAGTCAAACGCGAACGTCATCATGGCGGCTTCTTCGGATTTCAATTTGGTCTTGTCGCCCATCGGCGTCGAGATCGGCTCTTCCCCGGTATCGATGTCAAAGCGGTAATTGACGCGACCATCAGCCGCTTTACGGAGGCGGATGACGGGATGTTCGAGAGTGATTTCGGTAAACTCCAGCCTTTTTTGAAAAAGAGGCAGGATTTTAAGGCCGCACTCCAATTCATCGATGGATATGAATTCGGCGCCGGGGAAATTTTCCGGGTTGTAAATTCTTAATCCGCCCAGCTTAAGGCTCGGCCAGGGAAATAACGAGAAAGAGACATTATCAAGTTCAACCTGGCGGTTGAGAGCGGTGGACGCTCGATCGACAATTTCTTTTCTGACGGTTTCCTCGGGGAAAAGAAATTCTCCGGCCAGAAAAAGGATGAGAATAACAAGAAGCAAAAATATTATTAATTTGGACAGACATCCCCGGCCTTTTGTTTTTTTTGATTTATCCTCTCCCATGTTGCCCTTACACCTCGATAGAATCGTTCGGTTTCATTATTATAACTTCTACACCGCTGCCTTCAAGTTTCTTTTTAAATTCTTCAGGGTCGGCATTGATTATATCCCAGGTACCAAAATGTATTGGGATGACCTTTTTCGGCTTGACAAATTCAACGGCCTTAACGGCGTCGTCAACGCCCATCGTAAAATTATCGCCGATCGGCAGAAACATAACATCGATATCGTTCATCTCGCCAATGAGTTTCATGTCGAGAAATAATCCCGTATCGCCGGCATGGTAAACGGTAGTGCCGCCCATAGTAAAGACAAAACCGCAGGGATTACCGGTATATTCCAGGCCGCTCTCCCCGGCGCCGGAACCGTGATGAGCGATAGTGAGTTTGACGCGGCCAAACTCAAAATTATAGGCTCCCCCGATATGCATGTTATGCGCCAAGGCACCTTTTTGAGAGACCCAGGTGGCCAGTTCATTAGGCGCAATGATAGTGGCACTGCAACGCTTGGAAATTTCGACGGCATCTCCCAGATGGTCGCCGTGGCCGTGAGTGGCGAGGATATAGTCAACGTCGATATCGTCAGCTTTGATCTTTGCCTGTGGATTATCGGTGATGAAAGGATCGATTATGATTTTTTGTTTGCCGTCGTCGGCCATGACGCATGAATGCCCATAAAAAGTAAGAGTAAGCATAATTCCCTCCTGATTTTTATCAAAATTGATAATACAAAAAAATATTAAGCTTTCGGGGAAATCAACAACAAATAATAATAAGAATTAGCGGCTTTCGATGAAACTGCCGGCCAGGAGAGTATCGTCGTCAAATATTACGGCCGATTGCCCGGGGGTAATCGCCCGCTGGGGTTCATCGAAAACTATCTTCAAACGGCCGTCTTCTTCGGGGAAAACAGTCGCCGGTTGAGCTATATGCTGGTAACGAATCTGTACAAAACCCCGGAATGGTTCGCTCTGAGGCGGGATCGAGACCCAGTTAATATTGGACGCGATAAGTTCCTTTGATAATAGATCGGTGCCATCACAAACATGTATGCGATTATTTTCAACGTCAATTTTATTGACATACAAAGGGTGATCATGTGTAATACACAAACCCTTTCTTTGTCCGATTGTATAAAACGGAATGCCCTTATGTTGTCCCAGAATTTTCCCGGACGGATCCACGATATCACCGGGGGGGATATTCTCGCCGGTCCACTCCCGGATGAATCTTTCGTAATTATCGTCGGCCACAAAACAAATCTCCATGCTTTCGACCGTTTCGGCGGTTTTGAGTCCGGCTTCCATGGCGATGCGGCGCGTGTCTGATTTTTGAAGCTCTCCCAGAGGCAGAATCGTTCGTGAGAGGGCTTCCTGGGAAATACCCCATAAAGCGTAGGCTTGATCGCGGCTGGTGGTTTTTCCTCGGCGAATCATGAATCTATTTTGTTCATCATTATATTCAATTTGGGCGTAATGTCCAGTGGCCATATATTCGCATCCGACCTCCCGGGCGCGTTTCAAAAACATATCCCATTTAATTTCAGTGTTGCATAATACGCATGGATTGGGAGTGCGGCCATGCCTGTATTCGTGTACAAAATTTTCAATTACGATCTCTTTGAATTCATTGCTAAAATCAAGAACATAGTGCGGCACATCAAGAGACTGGCAGACATTGCGGGCATTGTTAATGGCATCCAAATCGCAGCATCCGCCTGAAGAGCGAGCCTGTTCGGCGCCTCCAACTTCGGAATAATCCCAGAGTTTCATGGTCGCGCCGGAGACCTGATATCCTTGTTCCTTAAGCAAATAAAGGGCAACCGAGCTATCGACGCCGCCCGACATAGCGACCATAACGGACTTATTGTGATTGTTCCGGCTCATAAGAAAATAAAAAAGAGATCACCAATTAATAATAATCCTACGCTGGTTTTTGATAGGCAGCCGACATAGACCTGAGCCGTTCGATAATTTCCGGGAGAACCGAGGCGGTGTATTCAAGCTGCTCTTTGGTTGTCTGTCTTCCCATCGAAAAACGAATAGAACCCTGGGCAAGAAGCGTATCCACTCTCATCGCCTGAAGGACATGAGACGCTTCCAGTGTGCCGGAAGTGCAAGCCGATCCTGAAGACACGGCAATACCCTTAATATCTAATGATAAAATAATGGCTTCGCCTTCAACGCCTTTGAAGGACAGATTAACCGTTGAAGGAACCCGATTTTCATAAGAACCGTTAAGATAAACTTCGGGAACTTTCGCCTGAACTTCTTTTATGAAATAATCGCTTAGTTCTTTCATGCGCGCATATTCTTTGTCCATCTTGGCTACGGCCAGTCCCATCGCTTTGGCCAAACCTATAATGGAAATCAAATTTTCGGTGCCGGCCCGTTTACGTTTTTCATGTGCGCCGCCATGAACCAGGGGTGTTAGGCGCAATCCTTTGCGGACATAAAGAGCGCCGATTCCCTTGGGTCCGTATATTTTGTGACCCGATAGAGAAAGCATATCCATGCCCAGGTCTTTGACATTGACCGGGATTTTGCCGACGGCCTGAACGGCGTCGGTATGAAACAGCACACCAGCCTGGCGGCAGATTGCCGCCATTTCTTTAATTGGTTGGATGACGCCGGTTTCATTGTTGATCATCATGACAGAGACTATCGTTGTTTCCGGCTTGAGTGAATTCTTAAGTTCTTCTACCGAGATAATGCCTTCGTTGTCGCATCCCAGATAGGTTACTTCGAAGCCATTCTTTGCCAGAAAATGTCCGGATTCCAAAACGGCATGATGTTCTATTTGAGAGGTAATTAGATGATTGCCTTTTTTCTGACCCGCATAGGCGGCGCCTTTTAAGGCGATATTATCAGCTTCAGTGCCTCCGGATGTAAAATAAATCTCAGATGCCTCAGCGCCCAAAAGACTCGCGATTTTTTCGCGCGCCTCCTCCATTAATACTTTGGCCTTTTGCCCTAATCTATGCACTGATGATGGATTACCGTAAGTTTCTATCATATGTTTTTGCATGAGAGCAATGACATCTTCATGCACCGGAGTAGTGCTGTTATAATCAAGATATATTGTTTCCATACTTATCAGACCTCAATACATAGTTTACGCAATTTCAAGAAAAATTATAGCACAAATCGAAGGACTTGTCAATCCATCTTGTTTAATTAAATTAAAAGGCATACAGAATGGTAATATGCCAGCGGCTATCCTCCGCGTACACGCCGTTTCCGAGGCGATGAGCGTAATCGAGACGGAGAGGGCCGGCCGGGGATAAATATTGAAACCCGGTGCCGTAAGCGAATAAAAGATCATCGGGATCGAAATCTGAAAATGATCCCCAGCCATTACCGATATCGGCAAAAACCGAACCCCAGAATTTACCCAGAATCGGAAAACGCATTTCCTGATTAAAAATCAAATAGGAATTGGCGCCGATATTTGTACTATCTTCAAATTGATAGTCTTCATGATCGATTCGTGGTCCGATTATATTTTCCCGGAATCCTCGGATGGTATTGGCCCCGCCCAGATAAAATCTATCGTTAGTTGGAACTTCCGTTGATTTTCCCATTTCCTTAACCCAGCCGCCTTTTATCCGAGTAGCATAGATAAAGGAGCCGATGGCTCGCTGGTAGCGGGCCCATGAAAACTCGAGCTTTAAAAAGCTATCGTCTCCACTCAATATTCCGCCGACGTATTGAGCATAGTAGGTCGTGAAGGAGCCTTGTTTGGGTACAAATTTATCAAGGCGGGTGTCGCGAACGAGAATGAAGGTAAGCTTGCGCCGGATAGAGATATTTTCTTCCCGCCTGATGGCTCCGACCTGATCCTTGGAAACTCCGTAGATATTAACGCTTTCATATTCCCCGGAAATTACGGCGAACAATTGCTCGGACCATTCTTTGCGAGTCGATAAGGCAAGAAGCCAGGTTTGCACTCGATAAGGCTGTAGTTGTGAGCGTACCCCCGGCTCGAAACGGGCCGTCAGTGTCAGCGGCAGGCGCAGACCCAAAAACCGAGGTTCTGTGAATCGCGTTTGATATCTGTGCAGAATAACGCGCCAGTCAGTAAAGATTACAAAACGGGAAGTAATTGAAAATTCAAAACGGCGGGATTTGAAAATATTTCGTTTTCCCCATGCGGCGGAAAAATCCCAGGTTAAATCCCGAAGTGAGTCCTGACTGGCGCCGGTTTTAACCGTTATATAATGCGATTTTCTTTCCACAGCGGAAAAACGGAAATCGGGATTAAGACTATCGACAGCTCTTTGCGAATCGGGCAGTTGTTGGACGAAATCCAAACTGATGGAATTAAAAAGGCCGGTTGAGTATAATCGCTTCTGGGATTCCAGTATTTTTTCTCGACTGTATATTTCGCCTTTCTTGAAGGCGATCTCTCGGGCGGCAAGGTCGGACGAGTAATAGTATAAATTATCGAAGAGGACGTCGCCGAAACGAACCAGGTGGCCTTCATTGGCCGTGATAGATATATTAGTGTTTTGCGGACCGGCGCTGGAATCAACAGCGGTTTCGATAATTGCGTATGGGTAGCCGTTATTTGCGAAGCCGGTTTTCAGATCGAATACCATTTCGTTTAACTTAATCGGATCGACGGGATTTCCGGTCCGGAAACGATTGGCGATATTTCTCAATTCACCGAAAAAAGTCAGACTATCATTAGCCTGAAAATTAACGCGACCGACGATAAAGCGGTTGCCCTCGTTAATATTAATATGAATGATAGCGCCGGAGTCGCTGGTATTCATCTCAATTGATTCATCTACGCCGACGTTAAGATATCCTTCACGGTAATAGAGATACTTTATCTCAAGAGTATCGCGATTGATTGTATAGCGCAAAATTCGATTTCGAGAGCCGGATTTCAGGGCTTGCCAGAATGTATTTTTGCGTGAAAATAATTTGGAGCGAATTTTTGAATCTGAGAAAAACTGATTACCATCGACGATTATATCCGAAATGTATGGATTATCCGCCAGCCAGGACTGAAAGAGCCGATCTTCTTTGGACAGGCTCTGAGCTTGCGTTATTGTATACCCGAGCGTTAACGATGCCGTAAAAACCAACAGTGTAACAATCATATATCGAAAACGGCTACGCATCAGTATTCCCAGTGAATCTTGAACGTGAAATGATAAAGGTTTGCTTCATCGCGGCGGCCTTCAAGAAGGTAATTGCGTCCCAGTCTGATCTCAGCGCCGAATTCCTGTCCCCGATTGACATCAAAATAGCTGCTTCCGGAAATATAAAGATTGGGAAGCATATAGGTTCCGATTATGATTTGCGTCCCGGAAGGGTCAAAGCCTCCGCGATAGTTCGGGTTGATTTCAAATGTTTCCACGCCCAGGGAACGGGTTCCGATCCTTGACATTTGATTAGCTAAAAGTCCTACTCCACCAAGAGTGATCCTGTCGGATAAATTACTTCCCGTTTTTTCAGCGCCAACATCAGCATTGGCGATAATCGAGGGCAGGATATTTTCACTGGATATAGGGGTTTCGCCGGCAGGAGTAAAAATAGGATTTTCGAGATCGCCGCCGACTTGCAGTTTTAGCTCATACGAATAGCTCTCCTCCGTTTCGAAACCTGTATAACGCGGTTGAGTTCGGATACGAGTTGAAATTTCGAAATTAAGTTTGGGATTGAGCTCACCAATATTATCATAAATTATCTGCCCCCCCGGAGTCATGCGATAGGTTTTATCGTAGAGATATATTTTCCCTCGAATTACTTCCAGATTCCCAAGAAAATTGTATATTCCTGATTGACGCACGATATTCAGGTTGCCTGAAAACTCAGCGTTGATGTCACTGTTTTTTACCCAGAAGTTGGCCGGGAATTCAACTATTAAATCCAGGTCCCAGGATTTATCGGATTCGAGGGCGGTTAGAATATTGAAGCCTGATTCTTCTTCGAAGCTCTCGCCGTATTCGGCAGAATTTATTAGAATCGACCAGGTCGAATCGGTTCTGACCAGGGGCGGCGTTGAGCCGGTAACCGTAAACCCTGCTTCCCCAATGTAACCGGTAAATTCTCCCATCTCATAGTTAATTGGAATATCGAGGCAGCGGACGTTTAAATCATAGGTAAAGTTGTTTATATCATTGACCGTTATGGAACCGTTAGCCAAAATTACACCGTTTTTGTTTTTACCCTTGTTAATGATGTTTGCTTTTCCATGCACTACATTTATTAATTTGTCTGACATTTCAAGATCGATATCAACGCTGTCGAGCTTGTCTTGCAAATCAATTAGTTTAACGATTCCATTTTTCAATGAACTGGTACCGTTCAAATGAGGCTGGGTTGGTTTTCCGGATAAAATAAAATCGGCCGAGAAGTCGCCGGTTATATATTCGACCGATTCCATGACAAAGGCCGCTAAATCGAGTCTTCTATCTCTGGCGTGAATATTTATATTCTGCTCGCGGTCGTCAAACGGGATATTTTCGGAAGATAGGGCCAGATTGATCGGGAATTCTCCGGAGGCCGAATAAACGCCTTCCTCGGAATATAAAAAGGCGGAATCTATATATAAGAGAGAATCATAATAATTCAAAAATGATTTGAGTTGGCCAAGATGTAATCCGCGATATGTCAGCGAATCCAAATCAGCGGTCAGGCTGAATTTTGGATTAAGGAATTTTCCGGAGACCGTCCCCTGTGATGATAATTTTCCTGATACATCAAGGCTGTCGTCAAACATGCGCACCCAGGGAGCGATGGAGACTTTATCGATGGCCCAGCTTAAATCGAGAGTTTCATCGTAATCCGCCCGGCCGTCAAATTCGATGGCTCCGTCGGAGCCTCGAATTTGAAATTCATTGAAGATAAACCCCGCGGAATCGACAAGTATCTCCTGAGGATCGTTTGACCGGAAATTTCGTCCGGCAACTTCAAAAGTTAGTCGCTCTAGAGCAAGATTTTGAGGATAACTCAAAAAATCGAGATTGCCTTGGCCTGAAATCTCAGAGAAATAATTTTTTACCCAAACCGAGTCGATAAGAAGGATGTTGCTGTCCAAAACCATTTCGGCGGTCAGGCTGTCGAAGGGAAATGCCCACGCGTCACCATTAGCGCTTTTTATACTTATGGGACCTCGTTTGCCATAGATAAAACTGGTAATATCAAAATCCGCCGTGAAATCATTGGAATAAAAACCATAAAGCCATAATGAATCGGAGGTGAAGCTGCCGTTTAAATTGGGATCCCTAACCGGGCCGGTGAAAGTGTATTCAGCCCTGGCCGTTCCGGCCGGAAGATCGATGAATGTCTGATGGGTGAAATTTGAAAGATCTGAAAATTCTGAGTGCGCATTTACATTGATATCGCCCTTATAATCGATTTCTCCAGCGCACCAGAATTCATTGTCATAATATTTGAAAAGAAATTCGGGATAAAAATATAAACCCGACCTGGTCAATGTCATCTGGCCGCGTGCTTTATGAAAGTGATATATATCGAAATACGATTCATCCAGGTCAAGATCTACATCCATTATCATGGTTTGCGACTGGAGACCGCGACCGTTAATTTTCAACTGTCCGTTAAGATTTGATGTGAAAGAACCAAAAACGAGATTATTCAAATCAAAAGAGTCAATCTCAGCCGAAAGAAAATACCCGGACGGAGCCGATCCGAAATCGATATTACCGAATCCGGATACGGCGCATCCGTTCAGGATAAGGCCGTACAAAGTATCAAGAAATAAGACTTTGTCTTGAATTTGAAAACGAGTATGTAATGAATCAAAGCTTCTGTCTTTGAAGATGCCGGAGATAAGAACATCTCCCCCGGTTTTGCCCGCCTGATGATATATTGAGCCGGAGAGATTAATATCGCCATCGATATCGGCATCACTCAAGAGCGAAACTATATCTTCGAGGCGAATTCGGGATTCATCGATAGTCGCTTCCAGCCAGGTGCCGCCGTCGTTTTCATACACCATTGAAAACTTAAACTCGGAAGAATCACCTACTAATAGAGCATTCTGAATGGCAACCTGTTTTTTAAATATAGTAGCAACCCCTGTCGCGAATTTAATTCGATAACGGCGATCATCGCAATTCATTCGCAGCGTATCGGCTTTAACGGCGATTGTACCTTCTTCCGATTTAATAGACGCCTGTAGATCGACATCGGTCCATATTATCTTTTTTTCGGACAAAGTAAGAGCAATTTCGGCCCGGGATATCGCGAGATAACCTATCTCCCAGGCGGGCAGAAAGATTTTATTCTCACCGTTTCCTTTCAGGTTGGGCAAAATCCATCTGCCGTTATCATCTTTTTTTAAATATACCTGCGGTTTTTCGAGAGACAGACTATCGATAATCCAGCGGCGATTCCATAAATTTGAAATATCATATTTCATTGAAAGCGCCGGTATCAAGGCTATCGGAACAGTCTCATCCCCACTGCGATGATTTACCAGAACGTTTTGGAGACGGAAACCGGTGACGAATGAACCGTCGATCTCTTCAATATTGACCTCGAGACCATATTGTTCGGCCAGTTTTTCGGTAAGATATCGGTTAACCCAATTTTCGAGAATATGCGATTTGTATAGAAGGATAACTCCGGTTGTCAGTACCAGGAGAATAAAGACAATCCCGAAAAGCGGAATTTTAAACCGTTTACGCATTGATTTCCCGAGCGACCTCTTTTAGTATTTTTCGAGAGGCCTGGATATTTTTCTTAGTGCAAAAGAACCGGCAATTGTCAATAACCGCTTCAACGTCTTCTATCGCGACTTCGATATTGAGCGCACCGCGCAGGTGCGCTCGAAGCTGGTTTTCATACATCGTCACCGTAAGAGTCGCGATGACGCACAATTCGCGTATATCAAAAGTTACTCCCGTTCTCGACAATACCTGTCCATAGCCGTTGTTTATCATCCATGTCAATATTTGTGGAGAGAATGAATTTATATATAGCACTAAGCGGTCAAATGATGAACCGTATAACCGCCTGATTTTATCCATTCCATCCCGATTCCAGGTCCTGACTGTTTTACTATCATAAGGCCCGGGAAGTTGATTTCTTTTGAATTGCGAATTTGTAATTCCGGAGAATAAACGGGCCGCTTCAATCATCGCGGGAAATCCCAAAAATAAATGCGACTGTAAGATTGTTTCATAAATTGATTTTTTAGACATTCCTCGCGAAATTGTAAAAAGGATAGTATTTTTCAGGCTGTCGTTATTACGGCCGGCGATGGCGGCTGAGATTAAAGGCAGGAGAATCTGAGCCTTTTGTTTGTGGCTTCGATTTACGGGGCAGATTTTTGTTAATTGCCTTTTATTCAGTCTCAAATCCATAGTTAAGTAAACTAAACCGGATAGATTCTAAAGGCAAGATAAACTTTAACGCGAGGAGCTAAAACGACTTATCAATTTATCAAGCTGGGTTTGAAGGCGGCTCATTTCGATTCGCAGGGAATCGATTCTGTTCTGAATTTTGAAAGCTGTAATAATATCTTTATTGGTTGGATCAGATTGTTTTTCATACATATCGGGCATATAAGAACTTAAGGTTAATGTCATTGATAATTCATTCCCGCTGCGGATATATTCTATATTCACGGTGCTGTCCACTCCCCAACGGGCGGCGAGACGCTGTAATTCCCGATCGTTAGTTATTGGATAATTCGCGAAATGAGTAATAATATCGCCCGTACTGATACCGGCCCTGTGTGCGGGTGACCCCGCATCGACCGCAGACACCACGACCGCCTCCCCCCTGACCTGACCTGTTTCGTCTACCATTTCAATGGCGGTGGTTTTCAAACCGAGGTAACCGGCTTCTCTGTCACCATATAAAATGATTCGCTCAGCCGCTGTTAAAGCGGCGCCTGCCGGAAGCATTAATATACCGCCCATCATTTGTTCGGAGCTGTATTGGCCGATTGATCCGCCCGAAGTAATCAACCCTATAAGGCGCCCCGATAAACCAAAAACCCCTCCTCCGATAATTCCAGGCATGATTGAACCTGACATCAGGAAACTGCCGTCGTTTTGCCTACCGGCGATAATTCCCAGAGCAGGATAACCGGTCCCCCCCAGGGATCGGCCGAAAGCCAGGGCCAATCTGCCCGCAAAGGGTGGGTAGGGCGATAACTCTATTCTGGGCAGGATATCCGTATCGATTTTTAAAACCGCCAGGTTTAGACGACGATCAGTTCCCACCAATTCGGCCGTAATTTTCGCATCGTCAATGAGGACATAAAAATAATCGAAACCGTCTACCAGAGACAAAACCGTCATAATATGACCGCTGGAATCGATTATAACGCCGCTGCCAACCACGGCCCGCACCGGGTTGGATAAATTGTTGTTATTTTTCAAAGGAAATAACGGTGTATTGCTATCCTGCGAACGAGCCTCAATTGTTACAACGGCCGGAGAAACCCGATCGATAATTTGAGCGATTTCAAAATCGAGGCTTTCCAGCGTTTGAGCCTGAACCGAGGCGGCAATTATCAGACTTAGTATGGAAAAAAAAACCGCCGATGATCTGGCGGTTTTTGTTATCGCAACACAATTTATCAATTTAATGCTCCATTACCCCTTTTCAATTATCAGGGAATAACCAGATAATTTTTGATTACCGGTCGAACCCTGAATCCGTTGGCGCCCAAGGGGGTGGATTGAGTTGATGTCATCGTAATTCCGGGGGTTTGCCCGGAAAACAGTTCGGATCCGGAGCTGGCTCTCAAAGCTCGTGAATATTCCCGGAAACGATTGTATTGCCGGACTACCTCAGAAACGCTTTTCTTTTCATTCAATAGCGGATTATCGACCGGTTGAACCGTCAAATACAAATTATCATCCTTTAGAGTCTCAATTGATGACATCATCCGGGGAGATGATGGAGAGAAGAGCTTATCTGACATCGCTATGCCCAAACCCAATCCGATAACGATTACCGCCGTGGCGGCATAAGTTGCCAGCCTTATAAAATCAACGCGCGGTATTCGGCCCGGTAAATAGGCTTTTGATCTTGCTTCGGCAAAACCTTCCCGGCCTATCTTCTGGAATAATCTGGCATTAAACTCTTCCGATGTTTCTATATCAGGAAGACCCATAACCGCCTTGTTAAGTGACTTATATATATCCGCCTCACGGCGACAGGATCCGCAACCCTCCAGATGCTGTTCTATTTGCATCTTTACATCCGGTGCGGTTTCTCCTTTACAATAAATTGACAGGAAGGAGCGTACCTTTCGACAGCGCATTCCGTTCCTCCATTCTCGGTTTAAGCTTATCACGCAATATTGACCGGGCCCGATTCACTCGCGATTTAACGGTTCCCAGAGGAACCGATAATACCCGGGCCACTTCGTCATAGGACATTTCCTCGATATCTCGAAGCATAAAAGCGGTTTTGTATTTTTCCGGTAACGTTTTAATCGCGCTTTCCAGGATCGGCCCAAGATTCGAGGGTATTTCGGGCTCGACCGATACATCCACTTCTTTGTTCTGCATATCGAAGATATCGACATATTTATATTTCTTTTTCTTACGCAATTCGTTACGGGCAAGATTTAAAGCAATAGTATAAAGCCAGGTTGAAAAACAATGCTTAAAATCAAATCTCTCTCTGTGCTGATAAACCCGCAAAAACGCCTCCTGAATTATATCTTCAGTCCCTTCCCGGCTGATGCGCATTCGTCCGATAACATTCATCAGCCGGTCTTTGTAACGATTAACCAACTCGTTGAATGCTACCATATCGCCTTTTTGAACTTGTCGAAACAGGCGATGGTCCAGATCTTTTGCCGTTTCCTTTTCCATAATTCTCCCGCGTTCAATAAATATTACATTTTTACAGGTTCAAAGTTCCAATAAAAATATCTTCGGCGCACATTTTATTATAATAACTTTATGCCGTTAAACAAGTTCTAAATCAATCTAAAGAATTACTTTATATATTTCTCTTTAGTCATAATTAGCAAAATGATTGCCAGCTGTCTGTTCAAATTTTGCACAGGCCTATTCCGCAAGCAAATCCCATGGATAACCGAGCCAGTAAAGCAAAAATCCGAACATCGCCAAAAGAATTATCCCGGGCACAAATTTGCGATAAACTCTACCGAGATCGGCTTTGAAATACTCCGAAGTCAAAAGCAGGCAAAAATGGGTCGGTGATAATATTATGCCCAGATAGCCGCTGAGATAAGTCAGATAAATATTGTTGAGATTTATAACGGGATCGTATAGAAAGCCTGACAGGATCGGGAAACAGAGTCCAACGTAGAGGGCGACCATGCCCGACATGAGCCCGGCGAGGAATGTCACGGAAAAAATTATAAAGGCGGGATGGATACCAAATCGGGCAACTTCGGCCGGCATATCGGCCACGGCTCCGGAAAGCTCAAGCATATCTTTGAAAACGAGAATTCCAAAGACCATGAAGAACAGGCGAAACGTCAACGCCTTTTTGAGCATCTCGATTATTTTTGCCCAAGATGGGCGATTGATAATCATTGTCAAAATCGTCGCGGAGAGCAATGACAGCACGATATCGATTTCCAATGCCATTGTCAGGATAACCGCCAGAAACAATGGCCAGATAGAATATGCGATGCGGAAAATTGATTTGATATTTCTCGTCGAATGATTGCAGTTATTGGGGATTTTCAGCAGGAATAGGAATATCCCGATGGTGATCATGAATAGAGTATTTATTATTCCCAGGGCCGAAAAAATCTGCTGGGAGATCCCGCATAACCCGGCCCCGAGAATAATTCCCGGATAGAGCGGCCAGAAAAATTCCATGACATGGCGGTACCAGTAATTGGTCGCCGAGAGAAATTCCGGTTTGAGATTATCGTCTTTGAGAACTTCCTTAACCAGGGGCGCCGACAATAACGCTCCTGCCGGCATTGGCATCATCCCGATTGAAGCGGGCAAAATCGCCGTCGCCGTCCTCTTCCCCCCGGCCAGATGCTGAGCCGCGTCGGTCAGGCGGTCGAACGAGCCGGTTGTTTTTAGAAGATTACCGAGAAATGTTACTATTGCAATCGCGGCAAAAAGCCGCCAGAAATCAAACGACGAAGCTGTTCCGTAAAGAGTTTTCAATACATCCGTCGGGCCGTAGCCGAATAGAAACGGCAGGGCAATTCCCACGCCGCATAACAGATACCCGACGAAAAACTTGCGTTTGATGCCGTATATGATGACGGCCAGAACGAGGAGCAGTTTCAGTACGGTCATGGGGCGGAAAATAGGCTTGTTTTCGTTTGCTGTCAATCATTCGTAATAGTTATTGACAATTTATTTTTATGCGGTTATGCTGGTTTTCTGTTTGAACATTGGAGAGAATTAGATGCCCCAGACTGTCGTTTATATTGATGATAAAAAAGTTGATTACCGCAAGGCCGCCGTATCGGTTTTTGATTATACCCTGCATTGCGGCATCGGCCTGTTTGAATCGATCCTCGCCGTTGACGATCGTTTAATTCTCCTTGATGAACATCTCGACCGAATGGAGATGGGCATCAAACGCCTGGGGCTGGACAATCTTCGCTACAACCGCAAACGAATCAAATCAACTCTGCGCCGGGCGGCGAGAAATCATCCGGATAAAGTTAAGAAGACAAAAGTGTTATTGACGCAGGGGTACTCGCAGATGTGGCCAGGGAGCAAACCAAAACCGAAATCAATCGTGATTGTGACCGGACATCGACTGCAGTTCAAGAAACAAAAACTGATGCTTTCCCCGATGAGAATCACGACCGCCAATCCTCTACAGGGAGTCAAGACCTTAAATTATATGACCGAATGGATGAGCCAGCGGCAGGCGGTTGAGAGCGGATATGACCAGGGGATTATAATAAATCAGCGCGGGCACATTAGCGAAACCGGATCGGCCAATATTTTCATGGTCAAAAACGGGCAAATGTTTACTCCGCCGGTATCGAGCGGAGCTTTGCCGGGAATAATGCGGAGTGAAATTTTGCGCCTGGCGAAACTCCATGGTATACCTTGCCACGAGAAATCTCTAACACCAAAAAAATTATCATCCGCTGATGAAATATTCACGACTTCTTCGTTCAAACTCGTCTGGCCGGTGGTGGAATTGAAGCTGAACGGTCGGACACATAAATTCCCCCCCGGCCCCACCGCGAGATTTTTATTTGATGAATTGAAAGCGGAATTTACGGGGTGATTGATTGCCTGTTCCCATACCAGTGTAGCGACAACTCTCGAGTTGTCGTTATTGTTGAGCCGTAGGGAATGAGCCCAAAGGGCTCCTGCCATCCCACCTGGCGGGATAAAAGATCAAATGTCAACATCGCAGGGATGCCGCCCTACTTACTCGCTATTTATTAATTATCGGAAATACCTTCAATTATACGTTTTATATAAGTCACCATTGAACTGCTCAATAATTCAATTTCTTCTGGTGTAAATTCAATTATATCGCCTTCATTAAATTCGCAAGTCTTTAAATTTCTTTTGTCGGCGGATGAAATTTGCGATAGAAATTTATTATCAATCTTGCCTCCCGAATGTACAATTATATGGCGTGCTGCCTGGCCCAATATTATATCATCAACTATGCTGTCTCGCATTATCTTAGTGTCTGTATAATTATTAAATGCCCTGTAAATGCTTTTCATATCCTGAAACTTAATATCCTTATGTCTAATTAGTAGCTCTCCCAATGAAATATGTTCTTTCTTATTAATCTCATAAAGGTCCCTAATTGATACTTTAATTTCTTCTTTATTCAAATATTCAAAATTTTTATTCCCCATACTTTCATTAATGCATACTTCAAATATTCGTTTTATTGATTCACTGAAATAAGATACGAGAAGCACAACGCACTGATTATACATAACGTTATAATAGGTTTTTAGCGATTTATTCTGCCTAATCTGTTTTAATGAATTAATTGTATCATCAACGGAATAAAATGAGGTATCCAATTTATGCTTCTTAAGAAACTCTTTATGCTGCTCCAATTTTCTTATAGGAACATCTATCACATATTCATCAAATTTCAGTAACTTCTTAATCGATGATAAGTTATCATTAAAATTATCCAAAACGCGTTGATATGACATTTTGCATTCTCCTTGACTATTTTAGAAATCATCCATTTCGGATTACAGTGTTTTCTTAAATAATCGACATTATTCAGCTTGGCTGGTGTCCCACAACTTGTTGCGAGTACCAGACCACTGGTCAGTTATCCAAATGTTCACTTAACATATTTTTTGTAAAATCTATCGTTGCTTTTACATCATCGATATCAAATTCATCCCACTGGGCATGAGTTGCCTTAGTCCTAACGTGACCAGCAACACGAGCTCT
Source organism: Candidatus Zixiibacteriota bacterium (assembly GCA_036480375.1). NCBI lineage: Bacteria > Pseudomonadati > Candidatus Zixiibacteriota > Candidatus Zixiibacteriota bacterium. The sequence continues at coordinate 81,932 of JAZGGI010000050.1, read as the reverse complement.
TTTGGCTTTTACTGGAGAAAATATATCCATTTTTTGTAATTCAGAAATCAATGCATCCACTTTTTCATCTTTTTCAACGATTGCGTTGCTCCTGCATAATTTGCGGATACTATCTTCAAAAACAACACCTGCAATAACGCCCGATTCGTTCTTCATGTTTTTTTTCAAATAATCTTCTGCGTGATCCAAAAAATCATCGTAAATTCCTGCGTGAATACGATTGTCAATTGAGGTCAGCATACCCAATTCAATATCCTTTAGCAAATTTTCCAAAAGAGCTGTTATTGCACCGACAGCATTATTAGCCACAAGCGAACCGCCATTTGGGGCTATTTTTGAAGCTTGAGTTCTGTAAGCGCTATCCGGCTTAATTATTACGACTTGGATAATATGCAAAGCAGTAGTAATCCAACCCATACATTGAGCCTCATGGTCATCCGACCTAACTTGACCGTTTTCGTTGCCTATTTTTAGAGATTGACCTTTTTCTATTAAATCTTTTATCCGACTTTTTATACTATCTTCTACAGTCATTCATTTTCTCGCTTTCTCATTTGAAGTTAATATTATGTATTTCACACCTCAATTGCCTTCACCAATCAACCACACAAATATAATAATGTCAACATATTTTTAGACCGGTGGCCCGTCCCATCGTCCCGCTTAGAGCATTTGCAAATATCCAACCAACCCACCGCATTTTCCGAAATCATCGCTATATGTAACATGAAACATATAACAATTAAGCAATCACCAGTAGGGGCTCGTCGCGACGAGCCCGCGTTTGCGAGTATTTGCAATTTCAGGACAACTCGAGAGTCGTCCCTGCAAAAAACAGGCCCTCGCCTGTCGTAATCACCACCGGATTGATATGACCCAAAACGTTAATCTGAGGAAACAAACCCATTTTTGGAAGTTGCTCTCTGTGCCATCGGTTCCTTAGCGAAGCGGTGAACCGACGGTAGGTCATCTACGCGACAGCTGAAAACAGGCTTTCGCCTGTTGATATGACCCAAAACGTTAATCTGAGGAAACAAACCCATTTTCACATCAGATTGCATGGGGGACAACCTCTGGACACCCGCAACGCACAAATACATTTAACAAAGCTCACGGATTTTGGGGAATATTACAGATTATTAAAACCGAATCATCTCCCGGAATTCACCCAATTATGAAAAAGCTGATTGTTTACGACAACATGATTTCCTTCAAAAGTTTACGGTTGTCACAAAATATCTTATTCCGTATAATTCACTCTGATATAATTGCAAACAATAGGCAGAAAAAACGCACATGAATATCTTTATTATATTTTCCATCTTTATCACCATAGCGGCTCTGGCGAGTTATATCAATTATAGATTTATCAAATTGCCTTCAACCATCGGTCTGATGGTCATCGGATTGGGCATGTCGCTGGGAATTATCGGCCTCGATATTGTCGGCGTCGAGATTCTACAACCCGCTGAAGAATTGGTAAAAAGTGTCGATTTCGGCGAGACTCTGATGAAGGGCATGCTCAGTTTCCTGCTTTTCGCCGGTGCGATTAAGATAAACATCAACGATCTTGCCAAACAAAAATCGGTCGTCAGCGTTCTGGCTACCGTCGGAGTGTTCATGACGACATTTATCGTCGGCACCGCGATCTACTATGTTTTGCAATTATTCGGGCTGTCGTTCCCCTATATAATCTGCCTCGTCTTCGGAGCTCTCATCGCCCCGACCGATCCGGTAGCGGTCTTGTCGATTTTGAAGACAATTAACGCCCCTAAGACTCTGGAAACAAAAATCGCCGGAGAATCGCTTTTCAACGACGGCGTCGGCGTTGTCATCTTTACCGTCCTGGTCGGAATCGCCGCCGGAGAATCGACGTCATTTGGAGACGCGATATTACTTTTCGTTGAAGAAGCAATCGGCGGAGTAGTTTTCGGACTCGGTATCGGACTGGCGGCCTACCGGATGCTCAGCAAAGTCGATGATTATGCCGTCGAAATTTTAATCACACTCGCTCTCGTATGCGGAGGTTACGCCCTCGCGGCGCAACTACATACATCCGGACCGATTGCCATCGTTGTCGCCGGATTATTAATCGGCAATTATGGCCGGCGGTTAGCCATGTCGGAAACTACCCGCGACCATCTGGATAAATTCTGGGAGTTAATCGACGAAATCCTCAACGCCATCTTATTTGTCTGGATCGGCCTTGAAGTTCTGGTACTGGCTTTCACGGTTGACTTCCTGTTGATCGGATTAATAGCAATTCCTCTGACTCTGGGGGCTCGCTTTTTTAGCGTTTGGTCAACTATATCGTTATTTAAATTCCGGCGTCAGTTCACTCGCAACGCGACTCTGATTTTGACCTGGGGAGGCCTCCGCGGAGGCATATCGATCGCATTGGCATTGTCTCTCCCGGCCGGAGCATCTCGCGATTTGATTGTTTCGATAACTTATGTCGTCGTCGTTTTTTCGATATTGGTGCAGGGATTGACTATCAAAAGAATTATCACGCCAGAAGAATCACCCGCATAAAACCGCACCGCCATTAACATTCAACACTTCGCCGGTAATAAAGCTTGCCATATCCGAAGCAATGAACAAAACCGGCCCGGCCAGTTCTTCGGGAGTTCCGATGCGATGGAGCGGAATCATATTCAGTACTCTTTCCGCCTCTGGTGAATTCATCGTCGGTTTGGTCATGTCGGTATCGACCCAACCGGGAGCGACGCAGTTGACGCGGATATTATATTCGGCCAGTTCCGGAGCCAACGATTTGGTAATTCCAATAAGAGCGCTTTTGGTAGCGGCATACGGCGAACAAAACGCTTCGCCTCGCTGTCCCGCCGTCGATGAGATAAAAATAATTGAACCCGATTTTTGTTTTTTCATCTGTGCCGCGACTGCCATCGTTGGGAAAAAACATCCGAGGAGATTCGTGTCGATTGTTCTCCGCAGGCCTTCTTCGCTCATGGTGTCAATCGGATTTTCCTCCCAGATACCGGCGTTATTGACCAGAACATCGATCTTTCCGAATGATTTAATAGTCTCGGCAATCATTTCATCCACTTGCGCTTTATCGCTCACATCGGCCCTGATTGAAATCGCCTTGACACCGTGGGATATAGCTTCTTCGCAAACGCTGTCGGCTGATGATTTATCGGTTCGGTAATTAACGATTACATCGCATCCCGCCTTGGCAAATATAATAACTATTGCCCGGCCGATACCGCGCGATCCTCCGGTTACCAGAGCAGTTTTTCCCTCAAGTGAAATCATAAGCATCTCCCCCGATAGAAATTTGAAGAATTAATATCAAACAGCGCATTGTTCGGTCCGCCGGATAATCTCGTTTTGCAAATCCTCGCCCAGATCGACAAAATAATCGCTGTACCCCGCTACGCGAACGATCAAATCTTTATAGTTTTCCGGTTCCTTTTGAGCCTTGCGGAGAGTCAGTGCGCTGATAACATTGAACTGAATATGATGACCGTCCATCTTAAAATACGAGCGAATCAAATGCATGATCTTTTCCACGGCATCCTGGCTTTCAAAAATCTGCGGCGTGAATTTTTGATTCAATAGCGTCCCGCCGGTTCGAAGATGATCAATCTTCGACGCCGATTTCAATACCGCCGTTGGGCCATGCCGGTCGGCCCCCTGAACCGGAGATACTCCTTCGGAAAGGGGCACGCCCGCAATGCGGCCGTCCGGAGTCGCGCCAACAACGCTCCCGAAATAAACATGACATGTCGTCGGAAGCAGATTAATGCGATGAAAGCCGCCCTTGAAATTGGGTCGTCCGTCAATCATTCTAAAATAACTTTCAAACACCCGTCGCATGATATCATCGGCATAATCATCATCATTGCCATATTTTGGCGTATCATTCAGAAGCCTGTCATGAAATTCCTCTGAGCCTTCAAAGTTATTTTTCAGTATGTCAATAAACTCAGAGAGTAAAATAACTTTTTGATCGAATACATGATACTTAATCGACGACATACAATCGGTGACTGTTCCAAGGCCGACGCCCTGGATATAAGACGTATTGTATCGCGCCCCGCCCGAGTTGTAATCCTTACCGTTGGCAATACAATCATCAATCAGAACTGACATAAACGGCGCGGGCAAAATCTCAGCCCACAATTTTTCAATTATTAGATTACCTTTGACTTTGACATCGATAAAGTGTTTTAGTTGTTTTTCGAAGGCGCCATAGAATTTATCAAACGACTCAAACTTCGAGACATCCCCTGATTCGATCCCGATTTTCTTTCCCGTGCCAGGATCGATACCGTTATGCAATGTAACTTCCAGGACTTTGGTAAGGTTAAAATACCCGGTGAGAATATAGCTTTCTTTTCCGAAAGCCCCGGTTTCGACACACCCGCTGGCTCCGCCGCAGCGGGCATCCTCAATCTCCTTCCCCTGCCGAAGCATTTCCGGAATTATCGCGTCGGTATTGAAAAGCGACGGCTGGCCGTATCCGGTTTTAATAATTTTCAATGCTCGTTTAACGAGCTTATCCGGACTTTTTTTGCTTATCTGAACCATCGAGCCGGGCTGAAGCAGACGCATCTCTTCGATTGTATCCAGAAGCATATATGTCATATCATTGACGGCGTCTTCTCCGGCTTTGGTAACTCCGCCCAGGTTTATCAGGCAAAAATCGGTGTAAGTATTGCTTTCCTGAGCGGTAACGCCCACTTTGGGAGGGGCAGGTTGATTATTGAATTTTATCCAGAATGATTGCAAAAGTTCGTGAGCTTTTTCTTCAGTCATGCGGCCCGATTCAATATCTTCTTTATAAAATGGCATGAGATGCTGATCCAACCGACCCGGATTAAACGAATCCCACGTATTAAGCTCGGTTATAACACCTAAATGCACAAACCAGTAATACTGCATCGCTTCCCAGAGAGTATCCGGTTTCTGGGCCGGGACTTTCCGGCAAATCCGGGCCATCTCAAAAAATTCCGCCTTGCGTTTTTCATCCCGTTCTGAATTTAATAATTCTTCCAGCTTTGCGGCATATCGTTCGGCAAAACGAATTATTGCTTCGGAGGCGATTTTCATCGCCGCTAATTGTTCTTTTTTATTTGAAGCTTCAGGGTCGTTATCAAAATCAAGTCTCTCTAAACTCAACTCGATATCTTTGATAAAATCCAAAAATCCTTTTTTGTATATTTTGTCATCCAATACCGTATGCCCCGGTGCGCGCTGTTCCTGAAACTCGGTAAAGATGCCCGCGTCATAGGTGTTTTTCCAGTCCTCATCGATAGATTCAAAAATTCTGTCGCGGATGGATCTGCTCGACCAAAACGGAATAATCTCATTTTCTTGAATTTTTTTGACTTCATCCGATGCCCGGAACCAAACTTTCTCGCGAGTATCAAGGATCTCAAAATCTTTTACCGTATGAGTGCATATTTCAGGATAAGTCGGAGTGGCTTTGGGAGCCGGGCCGCGCTCCCCAACGATAAGCTCGCCGTCATTAATACAAATTTCCTTATGACTGAGGATATAATCAAATGCCATCGCACGGGCGACCGGTATCGATACTTTTTCAACTTTTCCGGATTGATAAAATTCGGTAAGCAACCGCGCCCGCTCCAATGAAATTGTCGGAACTGCTTCAAGACTTTCTTTTCTCAATCCGGCTATGCGTTCATTCACAGCTCGTTATCCTCCGATTGAAACTTGAAATCCGCGTCTTTCAAAAATACCGGCAATCTGATTCAATTCCTCTTTCGTCTGAGAATCCAGCTTGCCGAGTCGTTGCTCCATGCTGAATTTTTGCCGTTTGTCTTCCGCCAATTTATTATACGGCAAAAGAGAGACATTTTGAATTGTTTTTAATTCTGCCAAAAAATCTGCGGTATTTTGAAGATTTGTTTCGGTATCGGTGATATCCGGAATCAAGGGAATGCGGGGAACGACGATATTGCCCCACTTCAATAATTGCGTGATATTTTCGAGAATTAATTTATTCGACACACCGACATATTTTTTATGCTCTTTTTCATCAATCAATTTAAGATCAAATAAAAACAAATCCGTGAGTGTGTGAACTTTATCAAAATCTTCGGTAGGCGCATACCCCGATGTATCAACTACCGTATGATATTCTTCATTTTTACAGGTTTTCAGCAGCTCGCATAAAAAATCAACCTGCATCATCGGTTCGCCGCCTGAAAAAGTCACTCCGCCTCCGGATTGTTCGTAGAAGATTTTGTCTTTTGAGATTTCATCCATGATCTCTTCAACCGTCACTCGCCGCCCGAAAATTTCTTTTTTTTCTTTTTGATCTTTAACGGATTGACCTTTTCTGATTTTGACGCAGATAGTCTCGATTTCATTCCGGCGGCTTTCGGGATTATGACACCATTGGCAGCTGAGAGAACAGCCCTTGAAAAAAACCGTTGTCCGGATTCCGGGACCGTCATGGATCGCGAATTTTTTTATATCAATAATAAGTCCCGTCATTATTATGCGCCTTCGGGTGCCGCACTTTGCTCAATGGCATTCATGATTTTTGATAGCATCTCATTGGATCCCTCATTCGCGTTAAACTCCAGCGGCGGTTTGAATTTGATGGTTACGCGGCTGCCAAGTTTGTTTAATCTTAATTTCTTGCGGTGAAAAGCGTTTTGAAATCCGTCAATAACCACCGGCACGACAATCGGATTGAATTTTTTTATGATATACGTCACGCCTCTTCGGCCCGGCGCGTTTGGTTTGGTTGTCCCCTGCGGGAAAGTGATTACCCAACCGTCCTTGAGAGCCATTCCGATATTGGTAATATCCGTAAAACGGACCTGGCGTTTGACATCCTTATCCTTATCCCGCCAGATACGGCGGATCGATATCGAACCGGCGTATGAGACAATTTTCGGAATCCATCCCGATTTCATTGTCTCCTCAGCTGCTATAAAATAGCAGTTGAGCATGGGAGCCAAAAGATACAGCGGATTTTTGATTCCATTTGAAAAAGCCGATCGCTTACGGCTGATGACATGATAAATTCCCACCACGTCGGCAAAATAGGTTTGATGATTGGATACTATTAAAATTCCGTGCTTGCCCAGATTTTCCAGGTTCTCGGCTCCTTCAATGCGCAGCTTATTTAAAAACCGCAGCGTCAGATATGAAATTATACCGATTGAGCGCAATACTAACCGCTTAATTATCAAATAATGGCCGAATGGGTCTTTCCTGAAAATCATGTTTACAAACTCGATGATTTTACGTTATCCGTACTAGTCAGGTACCAATTATAAGCAAAAATTCAATTTTGCAAACGGTTATTTTGGACGGTTATCAAATTTTTATTTCGATACCCAGGGGGCAATGATCGGAGCCAAATATATCCGGCAGGATAAAGGCCGATTGGAGATTATTCTTCAGATTCTCGCTTGCAAAAAAGTAATCAATTCTCCAGCCGACATTCCTGTCCCGGGCGCGGGTTTTATAGTCCCACCAGGTATATAATATCCCGGTCGGTCGTCAAACAGGCGAAGAGTATCAATATATCCGCTTTCCAGCAACTTATCAATCCAGGCGCGCTCAATCGGCAAAAATCCGGAGACATTTTGGTTTTCTTTGGGGCGAGCCAAATCTATTGCTTTATGGGCCGTATTCACATCACCGCAAATAATCAGCTTCTCGCCTTTATCTTTTAATGGATTAATATACTCCAGAAAGGCCTCATAAAAATCAAGCTTGTATTGCAGCCGTTCTTTTGACGCTTTTCCGTTGGGAAAATAAACATTGAAAAGAATGAATTTCCCAAAATCCGCCGAGATAATTCTTCCCTCACGGTCGAATTTTTCAATTCCGATTTTAGTCTCGATTTTCTTTGGTTTTTCTTTCGAATACAAACCGACGCCGCTGTACCCTTTGCGTTCGGCCGATTCAAAATAAGTATGATATCCTTCGATAAATCTTAATTTCTCGGGGACTTGTTCTTCCTGCGCCTTAGTTTCTTGCAGACATAATATATCGGGCCTTTCTTCCAAAAACCAATCGAGGGCATTTTTGCGTTCAATCGCCCGAATGCCGTTAATATTCCATGAAATTATCCTGTAGGTCTGCAAAATCGAATTATTCCTTAAGAAAATAATATCTTCGCAATTGCTCACGAAATTAAAATAAAATACGAGACTATTTCAATTTTAGCTTAACATATTGTTTGTATATGTTTTTTAATTTATCAATATAAAAGGCATAATCAGTAAATTCATCGATTTTAATCATATACGCTTCGCAGGATTTTTCAAAATTGACGGCCACCAAACTATCACCAGATTCCGAATTCAAACGATATCCGCCAAAAGAAAAAGACACGTTGTCGGACGGAGGCGTGGAAATCGATTCGAGATCAAAAACCTTATCCCAGGTTATAATTATCGAATCTTTTTCCATATCGGGATAAAATAGATTGATTGGATATTCGCGATCTTCCATATCGACTTTTTCGAATCCCGAAAGTTGGCCAAATATGAGCGAAGGGCAATATATTTTCTTGCCTATTTTATCCAGTTTCTTCGCAGTACGAGCCTTAATTATGATTTCCAATGGTTTTGAAATATCCTCGAGATTTTTAAATTCATAAGATTTAACCCTGAACCTTTTCTCCGCCCCCGGAAACATATTATTGATAAACCGGCGCGTTTCATCGGCGTCATAGCGTAAAATATTACCGCGCAGGTAGCGCGCATAAGCGCCGACTATTGATATATTTGTTATGATTGTAGCAGTCAAATCTTTTTCAATGTTGATCCGCATCATGCGAGTCGTCGTATTTTTCTCAGCCAAACTCACCGAAGTTCTCCACAATTCTCCGCCGTTATTGGTCGCAACCAAAGCATTTATACCTTCATCCTGATATGGCAGTTCCCCGAAAGGACACAGGCGGCAGGTGGGGTCCATCCAGAGAGTGTCGTTGCCAACGATAGCCACCGTAATAACATGATTGAACCCAAAATTGGGAAAATCGACATCGGTGACACCCTTATTTCGAGTAAGCACCAGAGCGGGATACGCCTCAATCCCGACCTCTCGGAGACGGGAGATTAATAGAGTTGACATATCTTTGCAGTCGCCATATGCGTTCTTCTCAACCGAAGCGGCCTCATGCGGCTGCCAACCTCCGATACCAATGCTAATTAATACATATCGAATATCGCGAGTGATCTCTTCATAGATATTTTTTATGATTTCTTTCCTATTCGAATCTATTTGTTTGGCAGAGGGCGAACTCGAAAATGAATATTTATCCCAGGATAATTCATAATACCATTGCCCGATACTCCGCCAATCAGTTCCGGAAAACTCGTATTTTTCCAGCTTGAATCTATTCGGTGAAATCGCTACGCGCCCGCCCGGGCCATATCCCGCTGGGATATAATCCAAATCATCATAAGCCGGGATGTCTCGTTTTTCCCAGATATAGGCAAACGTTCCACTTGGGTCTCGACCGGCAATCGGCTCAAGCTCCAGCCCGTAGGTCTTGTAACTGATGAATCCGTTGCCCGGGATCGAGACAGAATATTTAAAATGATTCACAGGAATCTTATGTTGAAAATAAATTCCTCCCCGGAGAGAAAATAACGATGAAGATTCTTTCTTATATTCATACTCGATTGTATACGGATATCCGGGAACATCGACATCGAAAGTATAATAGCAAATGTCTTTATAGCCGGCATATTCCCCGAACCCGCAATACTTTGTCATATCCTTTTTATTTTTCTTTAAAATTTCTTTTCCCTCTTTGTCATATGCTAAAATTTCAACACTCTTTAATTTATCATACTTATTCTCACTCAGGCTAATATAGGAATAATCATCTCCCCGCGGATTTATGACCATGATTTTAACTTTTCCTATTTCAGTGAAACCCCATCCCGATACAGCGCGATCATTTATTATATATTCATAATATGCGCCGTACTCGGATATATCTTTCTCAGCGTCACCGGCATTAACCACGCTGAAAAACATGATATTCAAAAATAGCAACGAGAGAGTAATCTGCACCTTTGATTTGCTGCCTGTGGCCACGGTCGATCCCCTTCCCGGGAAAAAACCAAAAAATATTATTCAGGTTTGACAATTACGGCTGTTAGTTGATCCTCGCTTGCCAAAGCGACCTTATCGAATAGATTTCTTAGTGATGCATATTTATGAGGTTTAAACAATGGCTCAAGAATCGTTAATTTGGAACCGATGATAACGCTTGAATCAGTAACTTTTGATGTGCGTTCAAAAATTGCACCGTCAATTTCTTCAAGTATATTATCGGGAAGAATAAATTCACTAACCGAATCGGAAACAAAAACCTCAATCAAATTATGATATATCCGAGGAAAAGCAAAATCTACCGGAAAAATCCGCTTGGCGCTCTTAAAAGGATTATTCCGAAGCGCATATTGTACCGGCGAGATCAAAAGATTATCATCGAGATTACGAATTAAATCCTCGGATGTAAAATTAATTTCTCCGACAAACATTCCCGAAGTATCGAGGTCGAAGGAGCATTCGCCCAATTCATACTCTATGTCAAGGCGATCAAAATAATTGTCATCGAGGAAATCTTCCTGAGAATTCTCTTCAAATTCACGCCCATAACTGGCGGCAAAATACCCGCTATATTTACTTTCGGTACTGCACGTAACAAGTCCGTCCGAATCGACGTACATCCTCACCAGATCCAGCCGGTATGAATCAAAAGGCTGAATCGTCATTTTGACCGGGGAGCTGTTTTTGCCGTCCAGCAACAAACCGCCGTTGGTCAGACATTTGGAAGGCAGTATTCCGTATGGAATATATTTACTGGAAGCGTCTAAAAATTCCCAACCGTCATCAAATTGAGCAAATGTGATAAGATAATTGAATTGACTGGTATTAACATTTTCAGGGTCGAACTTTCCGTTTTTCCTGGTACTTATAAGTACCGGCCAGGATGGCACATCAACCGCCTTATGCAACTCTGAAATTAGCAAGTTTTTTTCTTCACTTGACCCAGATTTATTTTGAAATAATTTGGACATCTTCTCATTTGTGAACCACTGTCTCGGTGTATCTGATGTCTTGAATTCTCGGGCTACATATTCATAAATTGCTTTTGATTTTTCACGAAGATTGACTAACCCTGAAGTAATTTCAGCCGCGAGCTTCTTAACTTCCTTATTCTGATTGCAGTAATCATCATGAAGATATTTTCTGTAATCATCGCCTCTTTCTCCCCATGTCGTTGAATAGTAGGTTGTCGAACCGTATCTATTCGTGAATGAGACCAGGCGGAAACCGAGTCCGGCCATGTAGTCTTTCCGAGCGCACATATAAGGTTCGTCTTTGATTGGCAGCAGATTTTCCATATCCCAGGAGCAAACTTTTAAAAAAGCGGTTCCCATTTGTTTGGTTGGGTCCGGAATTTCTTTCTCCTGGCCGGTTCTCTTATCAAAAGGCATATTGAAATAATTGATGTTATAGCTGAATCCCTGCGATAATTCCACGTCCAAATGTGATTTCAAGACAAATAAATCATCCTGGAAAAACCAGGGTGACAAATGACGGTATCGTTTATTTCTGATTTTGTATTGGTATTCAATTATGCAGCCCGGTTCCAGCGCGGGAAACGTAAACGTTCTAATTTTATCTTTCCCTACTTCCTTATCGAAAATGGCGTCCTTGTTAACCTTATGTTTTTTGCTGTCAGAAGTAATAGTATGGGCTTTGAAATTTTTTAGTTTATCGTCTTCATCTAAATATATCTCAAATTCATCAAGTTCGTCTATCCCGGCTTGGGTCAGGATTTTTATACGAACATGACGCGCCATCTCAATTTTATCCCAGCTAACACTTAATTTTCCATTTTTAAATAATATAATAGCGTTCGCTTCGGGATAATCGGCTGGCGCCCCGATCTCCCATTCCGGAGATTCAACCTTGCCGAATTTCTGTCCCCAGCAAATTGAATTGCACCAACATATAACTAAAATTATTGCTAAAATCATTCCTGAGAATTTCTTCATAGAAATCATCTGCTACTCCCCTTGGCTTAATCCCTCATCATAATTCATAACCGGCGGCATATTACCTATATTTTAGCGTGAATCTAATATATCTCCAGGCCAATATCAAATAAAAAAAGAGATAAATTATTCCATAAACCAGGGTTTCTGCTTTGGACATAGAAAAATGCTGAAAATTCAATAATGACTGAAGTTCCATTAGCCCAAATGACCTAAGCATTAAAATTTCTTCCCTTTATCCGATAAAGAGAAAAGACGAGTATAATTGAGGCGGGCGTCTTGGACGCCCTCGATTACATATCGCAAATATTCGTAAAAGAGAGTTGATAAACATTTATGGAGCACAAATACTTCAAAAAACGTCTCGATGAAATCCTTATCGGTGAAAATCTTGTTACCGATCGGGAAATTAAAGAGGCGCTCGACCGACAACGTGAATTCGGGGGCAAGCTGGGAACTCATCTCTATCACCTGGGACATATCGACGAAAAGAATTTGGTTCGAGCCCTGTCGTTGCAATTAAATTGTGACGGAGTTGTTCTTTCCCTGATCGATATTCATAAAATGGTTATCACGATGATCCCTCAAAATGTCGCCATGTCCCGACTGGTGATGCCCTTTGATTATAAACCGGAAGATAATCTTCTCAAAATTGCTTGCCTCGACCCAACTGATCCTCATCTTGTTCGAGAATTAAAATTCGTCAGTCGGGGAAAAAATATCAAACTCTATCTCGCCACCGAGGCATCAATTATTCTGGCCATTAACAAATACTATCTCAACCGTCAAATTTCAATCGGTGAGGCGATGGCGCTGGGCATCAAAAACGCCGTCACAGACGATGATACCGTTACCGACTTTCGCCGTACCAGGAAATCGAATGAACACACGGAGTCGGACAAACGCGTATTATTAGTATCTGATGATGAGAAATCCAATAGAATATTAAAACGCCTTCTTGAGTACGACGCTTTTGATATCATGACAACCAATTCAGCCGATAAAGCCATTGATATTCTGGATAATGACGAATATGCCTGCGTTCTTATAAAGGATACGGTCCCCGGCGATTATATTGACTTAATCGATCGCGTTCGCAAAATATCGACTAAAACCATAGTACAGTTTTTCGATTCGCCTTCTAAGCTCATACTTAATCCGGAAAGTTGGCATCTGCCTTCAATAAACGGTCCCAATCCCCTGGAAATTCTAACGTCATTATTGTCGTCGCTTTCTCAATTGAATATTAATCACAGCGGCCGCGTCGGAACCTATGTCGAGAAATTATGCGAAAAGATGCGGCTTCCGGCCAAAGACAGGATTTTAATCTCGACCGCGGGATACATGCATGATTTGGCTCGATTTTATTATCGTACCGAAAGCTCGGAAGACAATCGCCGGGTCGTATCGCTTACGGCCAAACTCCTATCTTCCCTGGGATTTGATCCGGCCGTAGTCGGCATATTAAAATCGATGTATCTCGATCTGGAGAAAAAATATACAAGCCGTCTCCCTATTGAAACGCTGGGCGGCAATATCCTGACGATAATCGATCTTTTCACTGAAAGCATCCCCCGGGATGAATACCTATCGCTCGACAAATTTGACGATGTCAAGGAAAGCCTGAGAGATATGGCGGGACGATTGTTTTTGCCGGAAGTCCTGGAAGCCTTTATAGAAATGATGCAGATCGAAATCTTATTGATTCATGAAAGAAATGAAAACGGTCAAATCATGATCTACACCGAAGATTTGACCGCCCATTCGCCTCTGGAAATGAGATTAAAATATGATGGATTCAGAACCATTATCGTAAATTCCGTAGAGACTTTCGTATCTCTCTATCGCCGCAGTATGCCTGACGCGATCGTATTGGTCGTACCCGGCAAACCGGATGATATTACGCTATTGACCGCCAATCTATATAATCATGACATAAACCTGAAACATCTTCCCGTCTATGTCCTGACCAACCCTGAATCAATAAATCATTTAACCATCCTTCTTGATCAGGGAATTGAGGATATCATATCAATTGAGGATAACCTTGATTTGCTTATGACAAAGTTGCATCAGTTAAAGGCAAACCCGGAAGAGCCGGAACCTGACAATCAGGTTCGGCAAAAAACTAATCTCAACACAACAGCTTGAGAATTACCTCATTAAACATGATTTCTGAGCATCAATTCTTTGGGATGGGGATTTAAGTAAATCTGATTGGCAATATAAGTCACGCCATGGCGCAAGATGAATAATTTTAGCAATGTTACCGGAACGACCAGGGGTACAAGATTCTTATGATAATCGTTAATGACTTCCAATAAATATTTCTTATCTTCAGAATTTAAATAATCTTTTAGAAATCCAAAAATATGCTGCAGGACATTAACCTGCTTTTTGACCGTCGTTTTAATTTTCAAAGCTTCCATATATAGCCGGCTATATTCCTTTTTAAATTGCGCCGGAGTATATTGTTTTATTTTGGCCACCAATTTTCCCAACTCGGTGTAATGTTTTTGGCTGTGGGAAAGAATCAAATATTTGCTGACAGTGTGAAATTCAATAATTTTTTTTCCGGAATAACCGCCGTTAAAAAGATTATCCAGGCAATAATATGCGAAAATGCGTTCAATGAAATTTTCTCTTGTGCGGATATCGTTCAAACGCCCTTCCTCCTCAACCGGAAGAAACGGATATTTTTCCATTACCGCCCGGGCAAAGACTCCTATACCATTTGGGCGCATCGAACCCTTGTCATCATAAAGGCGGACCCTTTCCATGCCGCAACTGGGCGAGTTTTTTTTGAAAATAAATCCGGAAAGTTTGGAAAAATCCTTTTTGGATATCCTTTCGCGGGAGAATGACTTTAATTTTAAAGTCCAGTTTTTCCCCGACTTATTTCCAATCAAGCGGGGAGAATCCTGATTTCCACGCAACTGAACCGATTCGCGAGGTATTCCCATCCCCGCCCCAATTTCGGGACAGATCGACAGAAAATCAAGATAATCACCAAGGATATCGGCTATATAGCGTTCGCGCTTATGTTGGCCGTCAAAACGGACTCGAGCCCCCAGTAGACAAGAACTGACACCGATTATTATCGGTCGATTTGACGCGGTGTTTTTTGTGGTCATTTTCTAATTACTTGTCTGGACTGAGTGTCGTTTGACGGTGTCTTCAATCGTTTGCAGATCCACTTCGGTGTCTTTGCATGGTCCACTGGGACGAATATTGGGATAACCGATAACGGGGATATGAGGATTGACGTCGATAAATCCGGTCAACAAATCTCGTTCGCAGGCTACGGCAATGATTAAGCCGGGCCGCAGTTTGCGAATTTTATTGCGCGCTTCACCACCGCCTCCGGCCGTCGCCATAATGAAACCGTAAGAGTCCCGCATCGACTTCAGCGATTTAAACATCTCTTTGCTCAAACACCGCGGCAGCAGAAGCATAATCTTGTCGGTCGGTACCTGCCGAGGATCGCTGTCAATAAACAAATTATGAAGTTTTAGAAATGAATTAACGAGTCGATCTTTCGGGACACCGATGACTTTCCCAACCTTGATGGTAATATCAAGCAGGAGATTAACCAACTTGGGCACGACCACCAGGCCCGACAAAAAGGGTCGTTTCGTTAAAGCTCCCCAGATAAATAATATCAGCCAGGCAACAAGAATCGACGCAAACGCGAAATAAGAAAAATTCATAATCGGACCGGCCATGGAACTCATCTGAACGAGGCGCGGATAGATTAACCAAACGAATAATGCCGTAACTCCAAGGATAGCGGCAATCGCCGCCATAGCCATCCCGACGAATATCCGGGGATCGGCATCGGTTGAGTTAACAATTTCACCGTCCCAGCCAACCCATTCGTCGCCCAGACGGCGATCCGGTTTTTCACGTGTATCCTTTTCCGACATATCGGAATAATATACACTTAAATTTCTCGTTCGACAAAGATTTTGACAAGAAAATTAGTTTTGACAACACGACAGGGCGTAACCGTTACGGAAAATACGATTTATGAATATCACCACATCACCCAGTTCCACAAGATCATTGCAATCCACATCGGCCTTCCTGAAATCGGGAGCCGCCCCCCCCCGGTATAAATAATTCAAAATATATACGGCGTCAGAGACGTTGACGCGTTTATCAGTATTAACATCGCCGCAATCGATATCCAATCCCAAATCCCTTAAACCCTGGCGAAAAGCCTCAATATGGTCGGGATACGACATCAGAGATAACGGAAAATTGAATAAAACAAAGCGATAATCATCGCCCGAATAGCGTATGCCATTGATCTGATTGTGCATTACTGAATCGGGATATGACGAATTATATCTATAAATGGTTTCAGCATTGGTTTCTCCCGGAAATAAGCATCCGGAAATCGGAATATAACCTTGTATTGGAATGGTGGAAGTCAGAAGTTTTTGAGTATCCGCTATCAAATTCGGATACTCTCCGATTTCAGACAGAGAACCCACTAAATCGCCGATGATAGCCCCATCCTGAAACGCAATTCTGTTTACTAAAACACTATCAAGAAATAAATAATCATGAAAGAAATCTCCATCGCCATAGCGTACGGTCAATATTTGATACATGCCAAGGTTTAACTGGCTGACATTAGGCATTATGAACATTACATTGCCACCGTTCGCAAGGTAAATCGCAAGGCTGTCCAAATCCGAATTCGATAGTGTTACTCCACCTTTTTCAACGTCAATAATAACGGACTCATAATGGCTAATTTTGCTTAAATGTATACCCTCCATCCAAATTTCCTGATAGGTAACATCAATTCCGGCATTAACATTCCGCATCAATTCCATTACATATTCTTTTCGATAGGCGTCTATTTGAGGCCCATTCTCCATATTCGCGTTTACAAATAGAATTCCCTCATCCATCGCCATATACAAAAAAGTCACCTCATTGGATGGAATCGATTCCAAGCCAAGGATATTTTTTACCTTCAGATAATACCGATACGAAACTCCCGATTCAACGTCCACATCATTAAATATCAATGAAGCTGTTGAGTCATATAACGTATATGCCTCCTGCCATCTTGATCGATAAATATAATATGCGTACAGCCCCGTATCTGAGGGCGGTTCCCACGATAATACGGGAATCCCATCCTCCGTTTGAACATTCAAATTTGCCGGCGGCAGCGGCCGACCAAAAGTTATTTCACGATAAAAGGCAATTTCTGATTCTCTTCCGAAGGTATCCAGCGCCGAAACGGAAAACATAAGATTATGCGTTGGTTGCGCCCCAGAGAATATGAAAGTCGTATCGATTATTGGCAAGGGGGAAGCTCGGTGCCATTTATTACTTATGGTTGTGTCTCGAACATAAACGTTGTAACCATAAATGTCGGGACGCTGACACCTGTTCCACGACAATTCTATTGAATTTTCCAGTGATTCAACGATTTCTAACCCCACCGGTGGACCGGGTTTTGGTAGCAAGAGATTGGAATTATATACCGAATCTATCCGGCGGTGATCATCGATAATTCTCGAAAAATCAAGGCGATTTCTATAATCGCCTGGAGACGCCGGATCAAAATAACGCGCGTAATCATTGGCCTCTACATGGAAACTATCAGATACTACGCAGGCCACGGTAAACCAGACCGAATCACCGGGCGGTAGATCAAAGGGTCCGAAAGAGAGCATAAATCGACTATCAGCCGCTATGAGAATTGTCGGATTTGCAGGGGGAACCCAGCCATCGGAAGAATCCATTACGGTTACAAACAATTGGTCATAATCAATTTCCGGATGTGCCATCATATAATACTTATCTTGTTGTCGATAAGGACTACCTGTAAAACCGCCTGTAAATTCGCGAAAAGGATCCTCGGGTGTTCCTATCAGACGGGGCCCAAAATCAATATCAGGATTTCCATTAGGAACCCACCAATTGAAATTTTGAATTGGATTTTCAAAACTCGAAGCCACCAGCCGGAGCGAAACAGCGCCTCTCACGGATGCGGAATCCCAACGAGTATTGCCTTGAGGATCACCGTTGTTATCAAAACTATAGGGAATGAATAATCGGCTGGTCGGATCGCCTTCATCAATAAGGGTATCAATCACTCCGCTGATATCATCCACCCAACCGATTGGCGCATTGGGAAAATTATAAATATCCGGATCAATATAAAATCCGATCCAACCATTCTTGATATTTTTATCGAGGATGTTCTTTACTGTAAACTTTATTAAGACAAAATCATCATAAAGGATATCGGCCCAGCTATAGCTCTCTTGACGTATTTCGACTCCCAATGGGACATGCGTTTGATCATCATACATATTGGGAACTCCATTGTAACCGGGATCGCTTATTGTATCGCTATAGATGGCCACAAATTCGTCATCAGCAAAATTGCCTGTCCGCTTAAGACCGCCGATTAGGGGAGCGGCCGACAATAGTTCAAAACCACCGGTCAAACTAACCTGGTCCGCGGCTGTAGATACCAGAGTATCAATACCAACGACACCCCCGATCCAAAGGAGAATTGTATAAACGTATGAATTGCCGGATCCCTTTGGGAAAAACACGTTGGTAGTTACCTCACCCGTTTCAGGATCAACTGATCCACCAAAACTTGGGACGCGGCCGTTACCCAATGGAAAGTACCATTTGCCGGAATTGTGAACTCCGAGGTGTCTTAGTTCCGAAGCTGGTATCAGGATATTCAATAAAGTATCGGACTGGGCGGTGATAAACGATGAAAGCTCCATATTAATCCGGGGATTGGTTTTCATCCATTTTTCCGATCCGAATGCAATTGATGCAAATAGCGCTACAAACACAAGAACAACGAATACGGGGATAGTTCGCAATAACATACCTGTCTTTGATGATGACCGCTCAGCCGTATATTTTGTGTTTAAATTTTTCATCCCGTATCACTCTATTTATTCACAGCAATTGGGAGCTAACCCTTGCCGCATATAAAAATTTATCAGCATTAGCAAATCACTCATCCCATATCCGCCGTCGCAGTCAACATCACCGTTCAGATATATTTTCGACGGCTCTTCGTCATGGAAAAGATACCGAACGTAGGAAACAATATCACCGATATTGAGCCTATTATCGGCGTTGATATCCCCGCAGATATTCTGCTCATTTAGCTCTTCCACCATGGTCCTCAACAAAACCGAAGCCTCGTCCAACTCCATTAATGACAGAGGGAAGTTCAAAAGATAAAAACTATAACTCTCACCCAAATATCTAATACCATTTACCTCATCATCAGGAAAACTGCCATCCGAGGAAGATTGATATCGATAAATAGCCTCGACCTCCGCAGATGGCCAAAATGCTCCACAATAAGGTAAGCCCGTGTTCACTCCATATCCGAATTGATTTATCCGCACACTATCCCATGTTAATTGCGGATAGGACGGCAAAACAGGCGAGGCTCCGATTAAATCACCCTCAAGATTATAGCCATTCGTTACTTTCGTCGGCCCAATATAGCTCGAATCAACTCTTAGATATCTGGTGAAAATTGATTCCGGGCGGAATCTTATAATCCTGGGATCGGTTTCCGACTCAATTTCAATTCCGCAATGCCTGAGGAGGATAATCGCTTTACCTCCGTTAGACAAATAAGTTTCAAGCGTATATTCGAGCTGGGCGGATAAGGCCCCCCCTCTGTTTTCGGCGCTGATTATCAACAGCGAATAATCGGACAATTGACCGAGAGTTGGAGGATTGTTTTCATCAAATGACAAATAGAAGTAATCCAAACCTTCTAATCCCCGATACAATAGAGAATCCAAAAACAACCTATCAAACACCAGATTATCAAACAGCGATCCCGAGTTTTGATCAATAACCAGTATACCAGACGTCAATGCCATTGGGGATATTCTTATCTTTATCGATGGCGGAGATTCAAATCCGCGGGAATTAACCGCCGTTACAAAATACTCATATCGATTTCCGGACCGGGCGGACAGGTCAATAAAAGTCGTATCACTAACATTGGCAATCACTTCATGCGTTGTGAATTGTTCATCGCATCGATAAATATTATAGGAAATCACATCCAGACTGCTTGAATGCGACCAACTTAGATTGGGATACGCCTGATTACCCGATCCAATTAATGCTGATGGAGGATGAGGACCTCCGACCACCACAACCACTTCCGCAGACAATTTGCCGACGGTCGCGTTCAAATCAACCGCCGCCACGGCAAACTTATATTCTATTTCAAAATCAAGATTATTAATTGTTGCTATTGTATCGTTAATCCATGAAATGTCAGATACCTGCGACCATTCATCATTTCCGGTTCTTGAGTAAACGTAATAACCTGCAAAATCGACAGCAGACTTCTCAGACCAAGTCAGAGTAACCGAAGTATTATTGAAATCCACCAGGACCAGCTTCTCGGGAGGCCCGGGAGGAGGATAATCCAACCCATTATTAAAAATATCCAGGGCCGTGAAAGCCGTCGATATCAACCCGCTAAAATCAGAAACCTCATACCAGTCCGAAACCGATAACGGATTTGAAGGATTGAACCAGATATCAATAAATGGATTATTAAGAATTGAATCGGCGGCCATATAAGCCACTGTAAAAGTAACCTCTTCCATCGGCTGCAGATTAAACGGTCCGGCGGAAATCAAGAACCGAGTATCATTACCTTGAGCGATATCCCTCCCGATTATATCCGGATCATTCCATTGGGGATGACTGAGGGCCGCCTCAATCTGATTATAATCAATTTCCGTATGGGACATCAGATAATATTTATTGCTATCACCATAGGCAATCGCCATCGAATTACCCAGATTGCGCAATTCATATTCACGTTGACGCGGCGCCCACTCCAACCAGGTATCGTGATTGTCAACCCACCAATTGTAGTTTACGCGATAATCCGAAACCGATAATCCCAGTACCTGAATCGCAAAAGCGCCCCGGGGAGATTTGTCATTGAATTTATAATCTTTGGGATCGCCGTCCATATCCATTGAATAAGCGACGATTAAATCTGCCCATTTCCCCTGGCCGTCTATCGCGCCGTTTATAAATCCTGAAATATCATCGTTCTCATACCCGGGCGCTCGATAACCGATATCGCAGTCAGCGTATATACCAACCCACCCCTCTTCCAAAGGCAAAGTATCGATATTGGTGATCGTATATTCAACCAACTCAATTTTATCATAGGGAGGAGTAACCCACTTATAGCTGTGTGACGTTACTTTGATCCCTAAGGGATACCAATCGCGGCAATCGCCCAGATAACATCGGGCGGTTGTATCGCCGATTATTATGGTATCGTAGGCTGTCGCCAGAATTTCTAAATCGGCCCACTCATTAGCTGTGATAATTTGACCATTTGGACAAGGCAATGGATTTAATTCCGGGATGGGAGCGGTATAATCAAACGAATGCGACACCAGGGTATCATTGCCTTTTATGCCCCCCACCCATAATCCGGCCGAATGAAGATAATCAACTTGCGTCCGCTTGTTAATGACAGCGTTAAAATCTTCGGCCAAATTACCGGTCAATTCCTCATCCTGGGGAAACATATCACTATCGCCGAAAGGATCACCGATGCCCATGCGATTGGATAACGGAAGCCATAAATTGCCAAGAGTATCGGTCATTTTTTGAAAACAGTAATTATCATTTAGCGTAATTTTCTGATTCAGACTCTTTGGAAATACGGTTTTGGCACGTGAATTATGCCCGCATAAGGCGACTATAAAAATCAAAATATATATGATACTCTTTTTCATGCCAATAATTATCACCCGGCGATTATGATATTCGCTCAATCCCTATTAATATAACGTACAAATAGTCTTATTGTTAAAATTTTTGTTCCCGACCGCATACAGAAAGAGGAGTTCAAAAAAGAACTCCTCTTCTCCCACCTCAGTACATTTATAAACACTGATAACTATTTTCAAACAACGAGGAGTTTCTCCCTCACAAAGAAACTCCTCATCCCCACCTCATTAGTACCCTTCACCGCCATACAGAGTAACTAACTTCACATATTACAGTAACAACATTCATGCCGACATATAATTAAACTGGACACCGACTACTTAATGCTAAGGAGAACAACAAGATAAAATTAAAATAAAAATAATCCCGAATTACAAACGGCAATAATTATCGCATATTATGCGACAATAAAAGGTATGTATATTTGTGACGAACTCCATATTAATTAACAGTCAACAGCTTACGAAAAATTAGCAGATTTTGGCGTTTTTTTTCGCATTCGTTGGTTTTCACGCAGATTATGCGAAGTGTAAAAAGTTTTGCAGCATTCGGCGTGGCTTTTTATTTTTGACCAGGTAAATGAACCGACATTTTATGCAGATTGTGGCAGGCTTCCATTACAGATTCTGAAATTACCGGATGCGCAAATATCATAGAACCAAGATCTGAAACTGTTAATTTTTGCTTTATCGCCAGCATCGCCGTATGTATCACTTCGGTGGCATGCGGCCCGACAATATGAATCCCGAGAATTTTATCCGTTTTCTTATCCCCGATTACCTTTACTTCTCCCGCGATTTCACCCTCGGCATGAGCCTTACCCAGAGCTCGTATTGGAAATGAACCGATGGCAATCTTATGCTTTTTAGCCGCCTGTTGTTCTGTCATACCCACCGAGGCCGCTTCGGGCTGCGTGAATATTACCGAGGGGAAAGCGTTATAATCGGCCTTGACCGATCCCCCCAGGAAATTATCAACCGCCACTGCTCCTTCGGCAACAGCCGTATATGCCAAAAGTACCTTTCCGGCCACATCCCCAACGGAATATATGTTTTTCCGGTTCGTCTGCATCATCGCGTTGACTTTGACCGAGCCATTATCATTTAGTTTGATGCCAACTTCTTCGAGACCGATATCCTGAGTGTTAAACGCCCGCCCGATTGAAACCAGTACCTTTTCCGATTCCAGTTTTTTACCGTTCGTTAAGACGGCGCTGATTAATTTATTGTCCGATACTTCGAGACGCTCGACTTTGACATTGGTATGCAGCTTAATCTTTAGTTTCTTCAATTCCCGTTCAATCGTCTTCGATACCATCTCATCTTCCAGAGGCAAAGCATGTGGCATCATCTCCACCATCTCAACTTTCACCTCGAGCTGAGCCAGCATAAAAGCCCATTCGCAGCCAATCACCCCCGCTCCGATTATCAGCATAGATTCCGGTAATGATACCATTTCCAATAGGTGGTCGGAAGATAACACATTCTCGCCGTCAATCGGAAAAGCCGGAATAATCGCCGGCCGCGAGCCGGTGGCGATAATTATATTTTTCGCCTCGATTTCGGTTTCGGTTTCATTGGCCAAGTCAACATGAATTTTGTTTTTTGATACCAACCGCCCAAAGCCATTGTAATGTTCGACGCCGTAACTTTTAAATAACGTCCCGATTCCGCCTACTAAGCCGGATACGATTTTATCTTTTCTTGCCAGCATCGCCGTCCAATCCGGCCGTGGCGGTGAATCCAGTGTGATACCGAAAGATTGCGCATGTTTCATTTTTTGAAACAGATTCGCTCCGGCGATTAGCGACTTGGATGGAATACATCCCCGGTTAAGACAAACTCCGCCCAGTTTATCTTCCTCGATAACGGCGACATTAGCACCTTTGAGAGCGGCTCTGATTCCCGCGGTATATCCCCCCGGTCCGGAGCCGATAATGGCTATATCGTACATGGCTTCTCCTTGCGATTTATCAGAAATACTTTTGATAATGTACGTCAGTTCCCCAAGATTCTCAAGTATATTTTGAACGAAGCCAAGATCCCGTATAATTAAAAAACCCGGCTTAAAAACCGGGCTTTTCTACAATTTTTATTTGACGCGAGTAGATTCTATTTTTTACCGGTCAGGGTCACTATAATCACCAATGAATCTATTGTCAGGTTAAAATTATCCCGAGGAATCGCCAGTGGATAAATGCTGAATACGCCCGTTTCCAGAATCGATTTCACATCACTCAAACCGGTAATATATTCCATCGACTCCGACCAATTAATAATTGTTTTTTCAGTATTAAACGGTGACCCGGCTGGAATTTCCAGTCCTGTGAAAATCAAGTCGGATGAATCGACAATCATATCAATATCGGAATAATCGGCCAGCGTATCACTATCGATCAAAATCTGAAACGTTACCGGAGGATAATCCTTATTTGTTACCGATAAATAAAAACCGAGATTATCGATATTGCTGATATGCTCTCTTAATTCCTCAAAATCCTCATCTTCGGAGAGATTGACAACGATTCTACCATTCTCGGTGTAACCAACGTTTCGAATAGTCAAGGATTGCCCGTATTCATCCGGAACCAGTTTTACCGTCACAACTCCGGTCGCGGTCAGAATACATCCGGAGATGACAAGAGCGGCGATGGCCGACACCGCCAGCATCAAATCAATTTTCTTTCTCATGCTATTCACCTCCATATTGCTGACCGAAGAAGTAAACCGCTCCAATTGTTATCGCGGCCGATTTTCGGGATGATGAGCCTTCTGCGCCGACGATATTAAATCGTCCCCTCAAATCAATATCAAAATATTTCATAAGGCCGACGGCAACACCGACTCCGGTTGACCAACCCGAATTATTGCTGGTATCATCGCCTTCCCGTTTGACGTTATAAACGCCGCCGCCGATAAATAAATACGGTTTTGGCCCGACGCCGCCTTTTCCGCCGCCGAGAGTTATATCCATTCCATAGAAAGTTATTTTCGAGCCTTCGCGTCCGCCAACTCCCGCTATCGATATATCACCGAATTTCCCGAATCTTAAATTAGGTTCAAAAAATACCTGCCCGACCAGCTTACTGCGAATTTTCAAACCGATAGCATATCCGGATTCCTGATCCTGCTGCAATACCGGCAACAGCGGCCCCACCGATATCCCGGCTCCGAATTCATCGGCCAAAATTGGCGTTGCGAATAATACCAAAACAATCGCTGCCATAGCGCCAATATGCTTCATTCATACCTCCACAGAATTCTTTTCTTTTGGATATTATAATCATATCGCTCCGGCCGGTCAACCCCAGGAGGTGTAATTGTTTTGAATCACCGAAATTGTGGCTAAATAATTGAGTATTTTTGAATAGAATACATGACTCAGGAGAATATCCCCAATTTTTTGTTTGATAAACTGTTACCCATTTTAATCATTTATCGAACATGGAATTTTAGGCACACCTTCCCTTATCTGTAATCTAATATAGAGTTACAGGACATACAATCTCCGGGGAATTGGTGAATTCCCAAAAAATATTGATTTATTTTTGCCTCACACCTTGACTTTGAGATATCCCGGTATTATATAGATACGCTTTACTAAACTTTTTGAAGTTATATCTTAAACTGATGAAGATAGAAATTGGACAGAAGATAAAAGACCTGCGCCTGGCCGCCGAGCTGACTCAGGCGGAACTCGCCGACCGGGCTCAGCTAACCAAGGGTTTCATTTCGCAAATCGAAAATAATCAGACTTCGATCTCTCTCGACTCGATGATTGATATTCTTGATGCCCTGGGTATGTCCATTGGCGAGTTTTTCGCCCAAGAAAACGAAGCCGACCGGATAACCTTCAGCCGTGATGATCGCGTTTCCATTTCTGGCCGAGGCGGAGATTCGTTTGAAACACTGGTTCCCGGTTCAACCAATATGCTCATGGATCCCATTCGGGTTACATTGAGCCTGGGTCAATCTCTGGCATTGGAGGAACCGCATTACGGCGAGGAATTCGGTTATGTTCTGACCGGACAGCTTACTATAAAATACGGCAAAAGAACATATCGTGTCAAAAAAGGTGGGTGTTTTTATTTTCCGGCCCACAAAAAACACCAAATTATGAACAAAGGCAAGGTGTCCTCTACATTTATATGGGTTATGACGCCGCCTCAGATGTAATCTTGCCTGACAAGGCTTGGAGGATATAAAAATGAAAAAACTGGGACGGCATCTTCTTGCGGAATTTACCGATTGCGACTCACGAATTCTGACCGATCACGAATTATTGCAAAAAATTCTCACCGACGCGGCTCGTGAATCGGGGGCAACGATAGTTCAAACAGTATTTCATGATTATAACCCGCACGGGTTTTCGGGCGTAATAGTTATCGCCGAGTCGCATATAGCGATCCATACCTGGCCGGAATACGGATATATCGCCGCCGACTTTTTCACTTGCGGCGACCGCGTTGACCCCCGGAAAGGCTGCTATTATCTAAAGGAAAATCTCAACTGCGGAGCCATGTTTACCCGGGAGATTAGCCGCGGAATTCCCAGCAACAAGGATGAAATAATTCCGTTTAAGCCGGAAGAATCCTCCTCTGGCAGGGAAGTGGCTTAAAAAGACCGGGGCGTTACCATGAAAGCAATCAGTCTTCGAAATAAACCGGGAACGAGGCATCTGCGCGGAATCGACCTGCGCCGTGTTCGACCGATTTTTAAGTCGGTAGATACCCCCTTTATGGTTCTTAGAACCGGTCGGATTCGCCATAATATTAACCGCCTGCGCGACTCCCTGCCTGACATCGAAATTTATTATGCCGTTAAGGCTAACGATCATGATTCTATCCTGAGAACCCTGATTGATGAAAAATGTAATTTTGATATCTCATCCGTCCGCGAACTCGATAAAATCGTCGAAAACGGTGGACAGGTAAACTCCGCCATCCACACCAATCCAATAAAGATGATCCCTGAATTCGACGCCGCCGTAAACACCGGCGTCAGAACTTTTGCTGCCGACAACATCCTGGAACTGGAAAAATTTTCAAAGTATGGCGACAGGGCCGGGGTGCTGATCCGATTCAAAACCGATACGGGCGCTTCGGCCGTCAACCTGTCTTATAAATTTGGCGCCGAATTATCAGATATACCAGATATACTCGACCGTATAAAAGATTTGGGATTAACCTTCAGAGGATTTTGTTTCCATGTCGGCTCCCAATGCACCGAAACCGATCTTTATATAAAGTCAATTAAAACCGCCGGAAAATTAATTGGGATGGCGAGAGCCAAAGGATTCGACTCCGAAATCCTCGATATCGGCGGCGGTTTCCCGATTGAATATACCGCCAATATTCCCTCAATTGAGGATATGGGTCGAGCCATAATCGCGGCTCTGAAGGAATACATCGATCCTTATATAAAAGTTATTTGCGAACCTGGCCGATTTATCTGCGGTGACTCCGTGACTCTTTTCACTTCAGTGATTGGTAAGACTGTTCGAGACGGCAAAAAATGGTATTATATAGATGATGGTCTGTACGGTTCATTTTCCGGCAGATTATATGACCATTGTTCTTATCAAATCGTAACCAATCGGAATACCAAATGGGAAAAAGCGGTTCTGGCCGGACCCACCTGCGATTCATTTGATGTTGTATACGAAAATTGCCTCTTACCTCCTCTTGAACTCGGAGATATTTTGATGTTTCCGGCCATGGGAGCGTATTGCAGTGTTTCGGCGACAGATTTCAACGGCCTTAAGCACGCTCGCATCGTCACGGTAGATTGGTAATTTAAAAATGGAGTATTATGTCAGTGGAGCCCGATAAAGAATATATACATGAAGAATCTATGGACGAACTCTGGAACGTTTGGTACACTGAATTGCATCAGAATAAATCCGGAATCACTATCAAAGTTGACCGAGTTTTGGAATCATTGGAATCCGACTTCCAGCGCATTGATGTTCTCGACACCGCCGAATTCGGAAGGGCGCTCGTTCTCTACGGTTCGCTCATGGTTGCCGACGGCGACACCGGCGCTTACAATGAAATGATCGCCCATGTCCCCCTGTTTGCGCATCCATCTCCAAAAGAAGTTCTGATAATCGGCGGAGGCGACGGCGGAAGCACGACCAATGTTCTGTTGCACGATGAAGTAAAACGCAGTACAATTTGTGAAATCGACGAAAAAGTTATTGAAATCTCCAAAAAATATTTTCCAAAACTGGCCAATGGCTTTTCCGACCCTCGTTGCCGCATTCTAATTGAAGACGGCAAAAAATTTATTGAAACTACCGATGAAAAATTCGATTTAATAATTCTCGACCTGTCCGATCCGGTCGGCCCGGCAGCGGACTTGTTCCGAAAGGAATTTCACTCGGCGGTTTATGACAGACTCAACGATGATGGTATTATGGTCGCTCAATCGGAATCGCCGCTTTATAATCCTCGCACGGTATCGGCAATGTATGCCAACCTTAAGGAAATATTTCCCATAGTCCGCATGTACACTTGCTATATGCCGATTTATCCATCAACTTTCTGGTCATTCGCTTTCTGCTCCAAAAAATATCATCCCCTTGGTGATTTCGACGAAAAACGCTATAAAGAGACAGATTTGTCCGAATGCGACTATTATAACAAAGACGTCCATTTCGGATCGTTTGCGTTACCGAAATATGTAAAAAAATTGATTGAATAAAAAGATTCGACCAAGCATAAAAAAAGCCCGGGCGAACCGGGCTTTTTTATTGAGGCAATTTTAGCAATTTTCGTAATTGGGGCCGCCCCCGCCTTCGGGTACAACCCAGGTAATAATCTGATAAGGATCAGCGATGTCGCAGGTTTTGCAGTGAACGCAGTTTGAAGGCGTCAACTGAAGATGTTTACCGGAACCATCGTCGTTATCAACCATCTCATAAACCTGGGCCGGGCAGAAATACTGGCAGGGGTTCCCGAATTCCTCAACACATTGATTATTGCAGATATCAAAATCAGCGATGACCAGATGCGAAGGCTGCTCCTCTTCATGCTTGGTTCCGCTTTTATAAACATCGGTCAATTTATCATATATATATTGATTATCAAATTTCATCGGCTCTTTCGGTTTCCGTCCGCCACGGAAAAATCTCTCAAATTTCATCATGTGAGTATGATCCGGTTTGGTCTCCCGCCGATCGAATAAACCCCGCCCACCGGTTAGAAATTGAAAACCGAAATTTATCATTCCGCTATACAGACCGCCCTCAAAACCCTGGTGATAGTTGCGTACTTTATAAAGCTCATCGCGAGCCGAGCTTTTTTCAAAACGGATCTGCATATTCTTCAGGGTCGCCGAGGAAAAATCATTTTTCTCAATTGCCTCGGCGATTGTATCGGCCGCCATTATGCCTGATTGAATCGCCAGGTGTATCCCTTTCAAACGCTGCGAATTCAAAAATCCGGCGCTGTCGCCGATTATTAAAAGATTATTGTCGTACAGGCGGGGCATGGCGTAATATCCCCCCTCGGGGATCGTTTTGGCCCCGTAATGGAGCATGACACCGCCTTCAACAATTCTTTTAATCGAGGGGTGTAGCTTGAACTCATGAAATATCCGATGGGGGTCATTAGTTGGGTCGGGAGAATTCAGTCCAACCGCGAAACCAATCGTTGCCAGCTTATCGGACATTTTATAAATGAATCCGCCGCCGTACTCATAATTCTCGAGAGGCTCACCGAACGTATGAATAATTTCGCCATCGTCAAGTCGGCCGCCCGGTATCTCCCAAACTTCCTTGATCCCTGTTAGATAAGATTGATTAATACTCTCATTGAATATCGCCAGCTTTTCGCTGGTTTGTTTGGTTAGCGAACCGTGTGTCCCTTCGGCCAATACCGTTATATTAGCCTTAATAATCGTCCCCGGTTCAAAATTGGAGCGCTTATGACCCCCCTTATCCAATCCCATATCCACGGTCTGGATTCCAACCGTCTGGCCGTTTTCCACAATCAGATCATAAGCAGCTGTTTCGGAATATATTTCAACTCCCAGGGCCTCGGTCTGTTCGGCAAGCCAACCGACAAATTTATTTAAGGAAATGATATACTTGCCTTCGTTGCCCATTCCCGGAGGAGTAAGGGGAAATTTGAAATGAGAGGTCTTATTCAGATATAACAGCGAATCTTTCTCAACCTTCCCCTCATACGGCATTTCTTTTTCCAAAAAATCAGGAATCAATGCGGAAATACCGGACGAATCCATTACCGCACCCGAGAGGCTGTGCGCTCCCGGATGGCTGCCTTTTTCTACAACCAGTATGGTAGGAGGTTCGCCGTCTTTCCCTTCGAGATTTTTCATCAAATGATAAGCGCAGGCCAGACCGGCCGGACCGGCGCCGACAATTAACACATCAACTTCAAGAATATCGCGCTCTATATCCATATCCTTCTCCCTTATTTCGGACGGAATATAGCGCAATCCCAGATTAATGTAAAGAATTAACGAATTGTTGATTGGTATTCTGAAAGCGGACAAAAATCGGCCGAAAGATACCTATTTATTTCTTACTCCATGTGTCTTCTTATTTTTCCCGGAACCGTTATCTGACGTGGATATTTGAAACATTTCTGCCAATTGTTTTTTTCCGACGCCTATCGTCATCAATCGTCCCGACTGAATTATTGGCTGACGCAAAAGTTCAGGATGTTCAACAATCATTTCCAATAATTCTTCGCGAGGCGGCAATTTGATATCCAGTTTTTTCTTGCTGTAAATCGGTGATGTCATATCAAGGTAATACTTGGGGTTTTGATATCCCAATATCCTGTGCAATTCTCTCCGAGTCAAAGGATTCTTATCCATGTCCCGGACTGATACAATAACACCATTTTCCTCAAGAAATGAAATTGCCTCCTCACACGAAGAATTGGATTTTTTACAATACATTTGCGCTCGTTTTAACATTATTCCTCCGGTAAGCAGGTGATTTTTTTGAAATTTCCAGTAAAAGACCTAATTAAGCTCAACAATATATTGTTTTTAATGCTATGAGCAAGTTTTTTTTATGATCAAACACCCCTCTATATAAAAAACATCGACCATTTTGTATAAAAACTTTACTCCACCAAAAGCAGTTTGAATTTGAATATCTAAAGACGTAAGTAACGCCGATATTGTTTAATCCTAAAAACGTGATTTTTACCAAATTTGTTTCAACTAAAACCAGAATATTATCGCTTGACTGCTACAGAAATACCGTCTCTTACGGGGAGCAGAGAGGTTAGAAATCGGTCATCCGAATACAGCATTTTCGTAAATTTGCGAATTCCTCTGGTGTCCGGGTCTTTCACCCTCATATCCATAACCTTGCCCGACCATAGCAAATTATCGGTGATAA
Source organism: Candidatus Zixiibacteriota bacterium (assembly GCA_036480375.1). Classification (NCBI taxonomy): domain Bacteria; kingdom Pseudomonadati; phylum Candidatus Zixiibacteriota; species Candidatus Zixiibacteriota bacterium. The sequence continues at coordinate 50,709 of JAZGGI010000050.1, read as the reverse complement.
ATAACCCCCCCGGACGTAATAGGCGGTGAGCGACATCAATAGTCTCTGGATATTCTACCTTGTCGATATCATTAAGTACAATATCATAACCTACCCTCAACGGAGCAACTAATTCCAGTGCATCTCCCGGCAGGAATCTTATTGAGGTTCTAAGTCCGCCGCGTATGAAATATTGAAAAGCCCGCTCTTTATTGGAAGAATCGGCGTCGGTCATTACAATATGGCCTCGCCCGCCCATACCCAGCGAAAACCAATAAGCCGAATATCCGAATCCTGAGCCCAACTCAAGTATTTTTTTTGCCTTCGTCACCATCGCCATTTGACATAAAAATCTGCCCACCAGAGGACCAATAATCGGAAATCCCTTTTCCGCGGCGAAATCTTCCATCTCCTTCAGGATTTCCTCGCTCTGGGGAGTGATTTTATGCAAATACGAATCTATAGCCTCAAATTTCATATCTATCTCCTGTTTATTTCCTATAGTACCCAGTAGCGCAAAAAATTAAAGCATTCCGATAAAATAATTAAACGGAATCGCCTTACGATAGTCTAATAATCACTTTTAATCAACAATTTAAAACGTTACGAATAAAATTCCATCTGAAACTTTCAAATTGAATTTTGCCAGTCTGAGTTCCGGATTATCCATACATTTTCCGGTTATAATATCAAACTTATATCCGTGACCGGGACAGATTATTATACTTCCGTCAACGAATCCTTTTGTTATTACCACTCCGGCATGAGGACAATTAACGCCAATAGCATAATATCTCCCGTCAATATTATAAACCGCCACATCTATAGCCTCAAGATTATATATCTTTGAATCATTAACGGAAATCTCCGCGGCGGGGCCCAACTCGATCGACTTACTCATGAATTATTCGCTATCGGATTTATTGACAATTATATTCTGTCCTCAGAGATTCGTTTCCGCTCATCCGGACGCCGACGCTTTCGCTTTTTGGGGGTGCGGATTACCTGCGCTTTTCCGCCCGATAAATCCTGCAGATATGAGATAACTTCATCGACAAGATATTCGGGCGTTGAGGCTCCGGCGGTTAATCCGACATCGGTAACGCCATCCAACCATTCGGGCTCTAATGATCGCGCCGAATTGATAAGATAGGCCCGACCGCAAATCTCCTCCGATATGGAACGAAGTCTTTTCGAATTCGCCGAACTAGAAGAACCCACTACTAAAATAACATCAACCTTGCCGGCCAACGCCACAACGGCCGCCTGCCTTTGAGTCGTCGCGTTACAGATCGTGTTAAAAACTTCTATTTGAGGAATTATTTTTTTTACTTCGGCGCCAATTTGCTCAAAATCCTCCACTCGAGCCGTTGTCTGGGAAGTCAACGCGACTTTGGTTCGGGATAGATCAATATTCCGCAAATCCTCGACTTCGCCCATGACCCTGACTCTTCCTTCAGGAGCATAACCGACAACCCCTTTTGTTTCATCATGCTTCAAATCGCCGAAATGGATAATATCATAGTCTTTTTTTATTAAATCCTGAATGATATCATGAATCCGAATTACGAGAGGACAGGTTGCGTCAACTACTTTCAATCCGAGCTTTTCGGCTTCCTCAAAAGTCGAGCGAGGCTGTCCGTGAGCGGATATTATTATCGTGCCCTTCAAGGCTTTTTGAATCGAACTCACCAACCCGACGCCTTCTTGAGATAATTTTTCCACGACGGCGTCATTATGTACAATCTCATTTAATACATTGACCGGTCCCGATTTTGAATTTCCCGTCTCCTCGGCGATCTTTATTGCCCTTTTTACGCCCATGCAGAAGCCGTAATGCGATGCCAGTATTATCTTTTTGATGTTTTTCTTCATATGCTCGCTTTTCGATTGTTTAATACCTTTTTACGCATCGGGCCAGAATTTTGATATAAAATAATCATGCAAAAATACCGAACCGGTCAACTCGGGATGAAACGATGACACCAGAATATTATTTTGACATAGTAAAACCGGGTCGCCCTTCCACTCCATAAGTACTTGAGTCTTATCTCCCACATGAGTCACCCGGGGAGCACGAATAAAAACCAGATTGAGTTCTTCGGAATGACCGTTAAGTGAAATTTGAGAATCGGCTACGGTTGAAAAATATTGCCGACCGTAGCCGTTGCGGTCAATATCAATATCTATCAGGCCAAAAGCCTTTTGATCGCTGTTGTTGATTTTTTTCGCCAAAAGAATCATCCCGGCACAGGTACCCCAGACAGGCTTTTCTCTGGCAAAAGATATAAAAATATCCTCCAAATCAAAACGTACGAGAAGGTTGAGCATTGTTGTGGATTCGCCCCCGGGAATTATCAATCTGTCAATTTTGGAAAAATCTTCGGCGCGATGGACTTCAATTGTAGATACATCCAAACGCCGCAGAACTTCTTCGTGCTTCTGATAATCGCCCTGGAGAGCCAGCAAACCGACTGCGGGACGTTTAGATGTCATCGCGTATGCAACAGTTCCGATTCATCGATGGAGGCAACACTTCGGCCTTTCATGCCCTTGCCCAAACCGCGCGATATATTGGCCAGTTCCTTGGGATTATCAAAATGCGCCACAGCCATCACGATTGCCTTGGCCATCAACGCCGGATTTTCAGATTTAAAAATGCCCGAACCGACAAAAACTGATTCTGCTCCGAGCTGCATACACAACGAGGCGTCGGCGGGAGTAGCCATTCCTCCGGCCGCGAAATTGGGCACTGGCAAACGGCCGTTCTCAGCCACATACTTTACCAAATCCAATGGAGCCACAAGCTCTTTGGCCATTGTCGGCAGAGCGTCGGCGCGCGCAACCGTTAATCCCTTGATCTGACGATTAATCAGCCTCAAATGTTTTACTGCCTCGGAAACATCTCCGGTCCCGGCTTCGCCTTTAGTGCGAATCATCGCCGCGCCTTCAGCGAAACGCCGCAGGGCCTCGGACAAATTTCGGCAACCGCAAACAAATGGAATACGAAACTGAAACTTATCGATATGATTTTCATAATCAGCTGGTGTCAATACTTCTGACTCATCAATAAAATCAACTTCCAGCGCCTCGAGAATCTGCGCTTCCGCAAAATGCCCAATTCGGCATTTGGCCATCACGGGTATGCTAACCGTCGATTTGATTTTTTCAATAATCTCAGGGTCCGCCATGCGAGCTACGCCGCCTTCAGTCCTTATATCGGAAGGCACCCGTTCGAGAGCCATCACCGCCACGGCACCGCTGTCTTCGGCAATCCTGGCCTGTTCAGCATTGGTAACGTCCATGATAACGCCGTTACGCAACATTTCGGCCAGACCGACTTTAACCGTCATCAAATCTTTATTTTCATCCATAACTCTCTCCAAAAATTAATAGTTGTATGAAATCCTCTCCCCTTATAATCTCGCATTTATGCCGTTTACTTCGCCTTAAGAAGGCCAATTAAGATATATAATGCATTACCGAAACGCAACCCTGTTAAGGGCATCTAATCAATCGCCTGGCAATAATTTTCAAATTAAACTAAGGCACTGAGATGAGCATTTAGACGGCAAACCCTAATAAGAAATTGAAAATTCTGAGAGTATAAAATTCACATATTTATGCCTTTGGCACAAAATGGCCAAAATTTTGCCGCTTTAAAGCCCGAGTAATCAGTTCCTGTTGCTTTAGAAAAAACGGGCGAATTTCACAGCCCTTTTCATTAGTGCATTCGGGGTGACGATCATCCACGCACAGATTTACCCGTACTGGGCCCTCCATCGCCTCAATAACCTCTAAAAACGAAATTTCCTTGGACGAACGGGCAAGTCGGTATCCGCCGGTTACGCCTTGAAATGAAACAAGAATACCGGATCGGGTCAATTCTTTCAGTATTTTGGCCAAAAATTCGCGGGGAACTCTGCGCGCCTGGGCGATGCGTCCAATCGATGCCAGATCACCTTTTTTTAATTGCGATAAATATCCCACCGCCCGCAAAGCATAATCCGCTTTTCTTGATATTTGCATAAAATCCCAAATCCTTTTTTTTGTTTGCTTTTCATTAACCCCGTTTGCGCAAAAGCAATCAAATAACACAGGGAAAGCAAACGTGCCTGGTAAACTCTCCAACCATAATACGCAATAATAGTAAAACTCGACCAAGTTTTCCATATTTTTTTTGGTATTCTGGGTAATTTTTTTCCAGTTTAGTACATCTTATGGGAACTCTTTACCACAAATAGCATTACTCAATATAACGTATAGATTATTGTGGACTATATACACCCATGTAATTATGGGTCTTTTTTTGAAATCATCTCCGACCAAAATAGTCGGAGATCCAATAGGTCGGAATTAAGGATCATGTTTTCGCTATCAAAAAGGACTGAATACGGGTTGAGCGCCCTGACCTACTTATCTACGCTTGATGACGATCAGGTTACTAACGTCACCGAAATGGCCAATAATCTGGTCCTCCCCAAAGAGCTCCTTGCGAAAATCTTGTCGGAATTGGTAAAGGCCGGATTGGCGGTCTCTTACACGGGAGTATCGGGAGGTTTTCGATTGGCTCGAAACGCCGACGATGTTTCTCTGGCAGACATTATAAATGCTCTTGAAAAAAAACCGACCCTGATTGAATGCGTTCCAAATGAAGAAATTTGCGGTAGGTTCCCCATCTGCCGGATTCGTCGCCCAATGGAACGCGTCAATGACCAAATGGAAGGTATTCTAAGAAAAACCACTCTGTCTGATTTTACGATGGAGCACCATGAAGTTTGAAAATATTATCGGAGGATTGAGGATATGAAAACTCCTGTCTATATGGATTATCAGGCGACGACGCCTACCGATAAACGTGTCGTAGATGCCATGTTGCCTTATTTTTCCGAAAAATTCGGAAACGCGGCCAGCCGAAATCATTCGTTTGGCTGGGAAGCGGAGAAGGCTGTCGAAGGCGCTCGAGCGACTATCGCTGATGCGATTGGAGCCGCTGCTCGTGAGATAATCTTCACCAGCGGCGCTACTGAATCTAACAACATTGTTCTCAAGGGAATTACCGAAATGTATGCCTCTCGGGGCAATCATATTATCACGGCAAAAACCGAGCACCCGGCTATTCTTGATACCGCCGCTCGCCTGGAACGCCAGGGAATAAAAGTCACTTATTTGCCGGTTGACAAAGACGGCATCATAAACTTAGACGACTTGAGAAATGCCATAACCGAAAAAACAATACTGATTTCAATTATGGCCGTCAATAATGAGATCGGCGTCATCCAGCCGGTCGAGGAAATTGGCGCTATCGCCCGCGAGCATAATGTCTTTTTCCATACCGACGCCACCCAGGCCCTCGGGAAAATTCCCCTCGACGTCAACGTCATGAAGATTGATTTAATGTCGGTCTCGGCTCACAAAATATATGGTCCCAAAGGCATAGGCGTTCTCTACGTTCGCCGTAAAAATCCCCGTGTCCGCTGTGTCGCGCTGGTTGACGGCGGCGGCCACGAACGCGGTTTGCGTTCGGGTACTCTCAACGTTCCGGGAATTATCGGCTTTGGCAAAGCGGTCGAATTGGCCGTTGATGAAATGGAGCGTGAAGCCAAACGCCTGACCGGCCTTAGAGAAAAATTAAAGCATATCATCATGAACCGGCTTGATGAAGTCTATCTCAATGGTCACCCCGAAAAGCGTCTCCCCGGCAACTTGAATATTTCTTTCGCCTATGTCGAAGGCGAATCGCTTCTCATGGAAATGAATGACGTCGCTTTGTCATCCGGTTCGGCCTGTACATCAGCGACGCTTGACCCGTCCCATGTATTAATGGCCCTCGGAGTCGATGATGAACTGGCCCATAGCTCCATCCGTTTCGGCCTGGGTCGTTCCACGACTGAGGAAGAAGTCGAATATGTCGGTCAAAAAATTGTGCAGGCCGTCACGCGACTGCGGGAGATGTCTCCGCTTTATGAAATGGCCAAAGAAGGTATCGATCTGAAATCGGTCGCATGGACGGAACATTAAGAAAAACAAATATTTTTGGATATATAATCCGGAGGTTATAAAAATGGCTTACTCTGAAAAAGTAATCGACCACTTCAAGAATCCCCGCAATATGGGATCTCTTGATAAAAACGACTCCCGGGTCGGAACCGGCATCGTCGGTGCTCCCGAATGCGGTGACGTCATGAAATTGCAGTTAAAGATTAATGAAGATAACATCATTGAAGACGCCAAATTTAAAACCTTTGGCTGCGGTTCGGCAATCGCTTCATCATCCCTGGCGACTGAATGGGTCAAGGGAAAATCAGTTAATGAAGCTATGAAAATAAAAAACACCGATATCGTCAACGAACTATCTCTTCCCCCGGTCAAAATCCATTGCTCGGTTCTGGCCGAAGACGCTCTTAAAGCGGCCTTAACCGACTATATGGAGAAAACTGAGAAAGGGAATAAAGAAGAAACGGAAAAGAGCTTGCAGGATGAAAGGGCGGCATAATGTCAGAGATTAATACCGAAATGCAGGATACTATTCAGATAACTCCCGCGGCTATTGCCGAAGTTAAAAGACTTATCTCCAAACAAAAAGAAGATAGCTTGATGTTGCGCGTCGGCGTTCAGGGCGGAGGATGCAGCGGCCTGAGCTATGCCATGTCGTTTGATGATAAAATCAATCAGTATGACCGCGTCATTGAAATCAATGGCCTCAAAATTGTTATTGATCAAAAATCGTTAATTTACATGGGCGGCACGACAATTGATTTTTCAAATGAACTTTTGACGGGCGGCTTCCAGTTTGAAAATCCCAAATCCCTTCGGGGTTGTAGTTGCGGAACATCTTTTTCGGTTTAACGGGGGCGAAAATGAAAATACTGGAAATGACGCAATTTTTAGATAGCGGCATCATAACCGAAAGCGGTTTCTTTGATCGGCTCGAAAAATTCGACTGGGAATCGTATCGCGATGAGCGAGTTCTCGTCAAAGGCTGCGGCACGACCGCCATTCCCCCTTGGGCGTTTATGGCGGTAGCGTCCCGCCTTGCGGAAATAGCCAAAATCATCAAGTACGGCAATGAACATTCATCAATCCCGGTTTTTAGGCAGCGGCGTGGGGAGACTCGGCATGTCAACTCCTGAAAACATTTCATCCATACCGATTGATGATGTGCATCATCTTTGCTGGTCATGCAAAGAAGAAGTCGGCCCGGGACCGTTTTGCAAACATTGCGTAAAAATCCAGTGTGTCGATGATCTTAGCGATTATTTCAGGCTTTTCAATCTTGAGAAATCGTATTCTATCAATGAAGAGCTTTTGAAAAAACGATTTTACGATCTTTCCCGGCAATTCCATCCCGATTTTTATTCAATCCGGTCTGAAGCGGAAAAGTCCATTGCCCGCGATAACACCGCTTATCTGAATACGGCTCTCAAAGTCCTAATGGATCCGATTAAAAGAGCCGACTACCTTCTTTCGATTATGGTCGGTAACACACCCGGCAACCCGACTCCTCCACGGGAATTACTTGATGAGATTCTCGAGATTGGCGAGATTCTTCTGGGTGAAAGCCTTAATGAAAACCAAAGAAGTCAATTGATGGAAACATTGAAACGCTTTCGGGAGTTAAAAAATAAGCTCGTTCAATCGCTTCATCCGCTTTTCGACCGGCTCCTGCAAAACGAAACTAAAGTCGCCGATCAAATTGAATCTTCGCTGAACAATATCAAATATCTCAGAACGATTATCGGGCGCATCGAAGCGGCATTGAATCATATGGAGAATCGCAAATGACATCAAAGGAAAAACAAGCAGCCGCCATCGGAATTGACCTGGGCACGACCAATTCACTCGTCTCAATCGTTCGCGACGGTCAACCCGAGATTCTTTCGGGAGAGCATGGAGACATTGTTCCCTCGGTCATCAACATTGAGAACGACATATTAATTATTGGCATACCCGCTTACGATGCTCTGGCCGAAAATCCCGAGCGAACGGTTTATTCCATTAAACGATTAATGGGAAAGGCCGCCTCTGATATTGAAGATGACCTGGATAAACTGCCGTTTGAAGTCTGCGCCGACCTGCGAGGATTGGCTTCGGTTAAAGTCGCAGGTAGAGTTTACTCTCCGGTTGAATTATCCGCTTCAATATTGCGAGAGCTAAAAAAGCAAGCCGAGGACAATCTCGGTCATGAAGTAACCAAAGCGGTCATCACCGTCCCGGCATACTTCGATGATGCCCAGCGTCAGGCGACACGCGACGCCGGAAAGATTGCCGGGCTCGAAGTTATGCGTATAATCAATGAACCGACCGCCGCCGCCCTCGCTTATGGCATGAATAAACTAAAAAAAGGACAAGTGGTCGTTTACGACCTCGGAGGCGGAACTTTTGATATCTCAATCCTCAACGTCGAAAATGGGATTTTCGAAGTCTTGGCGACTGCCGGAGATACCAACCTGGGCGGAGATGATTTTGATAACGTATTGATAGAACTTATCAAAGCCGACGCAGAGGCGGTTAACTATCATATGGATATGGATGATCCTTATATCCGCGCCGTATTAAAAAGAGAAGCTGAAAACGCCAAGAAAGCATTATCTAATGCCGAAAATTTCCGTATAGCGCTGTTATTCGAAAATCAACGATTCAAAACTTCACTATCGCGCCGCAAATTTGAGGAAAAAATAAAACTATATCTGGATAAAACATTAAGCCTCTGTGGGCAGGCCTTAACCGACGCCGGATTGACAACCTCAGATATAGATGAAGTTATTTTAGTTGGCGGTTCAACCCGAATACCGCTTATCAGGAATGAAATCGAAAAATTCTTCAACAAAATTCCCCACAGCGATCTCAGCCCGGATACGGCCGTTGCTCTCGGCGCGGCGATTCAGGCCGATATCTTAACCGGCGGCCGCAACGACTTGCTCCTGCTCGACGTCACGCCTCTCTCGCTTGGAATCGAGACCATGGGGGGCGTCATGAATGTGTTAATCCCCCGCAATGGCAAAGTCCCCGCCGTCGCGACCGAGGTCTTTACAACTTACGTCGATGGTCAAACCGCGGTAGCGATTAACGTCTATCAGGGCGAGCGGGAAATGGTCGCCGACAACAGGCCTCTGGGCAGATTTGACCTCAAAGGCATCGAACCGCAAAAGGCCGGATTCCCTCGCATACTGGTTTCGTTTACCCTCGACGCCGACGGAATTTTACATGTCGCGGCCAGTAATAAAAAAACCGGCGAAAAACATGAAATTACCGTTGAACCGTCATACGGCCTGAGCCGTGAGGAAGTTAATCGCATGGTCAAAGCATCATTCGAAAATGCCCGGGACGATATCGAGAAAAGATTGTTTACAGAGCTGACTCAGGAATCCCAAACCGTAATCAAAGCCGCCGAAAAAGCCCTGGCAATCGTATCTGACGTTACAACTGACGAAAGGGAAGAAATTCTCGATACTATTGACGAATTAAAAGAAGCTATGCAGGGTACAAATTCATCCATCCTGCGAGAAAAACTCGATGATTTAAACGACGCCACCTCGGATTTGGCCGCCCGAATAATGAATCAATCAATCGGAGGCCTACTCAAAGATAAAACCGTAGGTGACGCCAAAAAACTGGCAACATAAAGGTAGATTATACATGATGCCAAAAGTAATTATCGATAACAAGGAGATCGTAGCCGACTCCGGCGAGAGTCTCCTCGATATCGCTCTCGATAACGATATCGAACTGGACCACAACTGCGGCGGGAATTGCGCCTGCAGCACTTGTCACGTCTATATCATCGAAGGCATGGACAACCTGTCGGAAATCTCGGAAGAAGAGGAAGACATGCTCGATACTGCCGAAGGTCTCAAACTGGAATCACGTTTGGCCTGCCAGTCACGCGTGCAGGGCAATGTCAAAATCGCGATTCCGCCCCGACCGCAATTGTAAATAAAGGGAATATAAAAATGACCTGGAGAGATGCTGAAGATATAGGGTACGAATTATACGAGACGTTTCCGGATTTGAATCCACTGGATGTGCGCTTCACCGATTTACATAAGATGGTGACTGAGCTTTCCGGATTTGACGATAATCCGCGGGCGTCCGATGAAAGAAAACTGGAAGCTATTCAGATGGCCTGGCTCGAGGAATACCAGGACGGAAAGTAGCTTCCGTTTGCTGTTGCTATACTCTTACCTCCCACTCCCAAAAAGCCCCGTTACGCAAGACGGGGCTTTTTGTATATGTGGGGGACAGCCTCTCGACATCTGCCCCCGATTGTTAATGTTTCGCGAGGATATTCCGCCTTCCAATAGGATTACCATAGTCATATTTATTTTAATTCCCACACCTTAAATTTGCGATATGCCGCTACCGTTCTAGCCATTTGCCTGAATCCTATTTTACCCCCGTTCAATACAGGGCCCCATCGTTCATTACCGGGATCTGTAAAGTCCAATGTAACCCGACCATTTACCGAAAATTGGATGCGATTATTATCTTTTATGAGACATACTTTTGAAAACTCATTTCTTCTCGGATGGATACCCATTTCCCCCTTGCCCAAACTTGAGATATTATTCGCTTTGAGCAACCATGAAGTCGAATAGTCGGTTGTTCGATTTACCTTTCGATTAGTATAATAAAATAAAAAATAACTCGCTATCGCTCCCGAGTGGTATTGGGGATAATGCCCGTCTCGAACCGGAAGTGCCGGATCAAAAATATCTTCTCCATTTTCTCCTGTTGCTGAAAAGAAAACTCCGGCCAATCCATATTCTGATACCGGTTTAAATTCCCATTCGGCAACGAAGCTCTGCGGCATATCTTCCCGGCACCAGAAATTGAAATGTCCAGTCGAAGGATCGGGAGGATCAGGTATTTTGGAGCGAACATAAATGACATCATCTTCTGTATCTATAATTCCCGGACCTTCTACAATCCAAGCCTCGATTCCTCCGCCTTTATCATTCTCCGAAGTATAAACTAATTTCCCTTTGCGAGACTCAACCTCCATGGGAGCGGAAAACTCCTTCTGCCACAAAACATTTATCTCGGAACCAATTAAATCTTTCTGCAATAAATTGCTGACTTCGGCTGCTGTCGAGTACCTTGGTATTACAGTCACATCGGTCACCCGCAATGGCCCTTCGCCCAATTCCACTCGGGTCGCTTCATTCAGAATTTCCCAAGGGGTGTAATTGAGAGAATCCTCTGTACGGAAATCGATACCCTGAAAATATCCATTTGATATTCCGGCATCAGCATCCCAGGTAAGAACAATCGAATATTTATCCGGACCGGGCAACTCTTCTGGCGTTAATTGAAAACCACGATGAGACTGAGTACTGTCCCACATAAATTGAATCCTCACATCTGAATAACGTCTTATGAAGACACATTTCCCCAAACCCGGCAGAGTAAGTAATACTTGTTTTACGAGAGAATCTGAGTAACCGTTATAATAGGGCTTGTCAGTCTCTACTACGAAACTAATAGTAGCTTGATTTTTGATCGGAGTAATCTCAAAATCCTGATTTTCTCCGGTACAACTAATCAGGCAAATCAAAACCTGTGCACATATAACTAAATCAATTATTATTCGTTTGATCAAATGTCCCTCCTTTAAAATAAATGCAATTTACCTATTAGCTATTTCCATTATGGGTAAAAAAAATGAAGAATCTGTCATGTAATGTCAAGCATAATCGTATCAAAGCAAGGCCCAGACAATAAAATCCCAATTGATGCCCTTATTGAACTTTCGTATATTTTTTTGGGTTTGGTATTCCGTTTAATATGGGGAGTCTCGGGATGGAGCCTGCAACGGGCTTCAGCCAATATCCGTACTCTTCCAATGTGTGAGGCACAAATCTTATTCCTCAGTGAAACCGTAAACCTGACGCGGGGCCAGGAATTCCGGGAACTTATCGATTAGCTTTCTTCGAACAAGGTAACAATAATGACACTCATCCACAAATTCACCTTCGATAGTTATGCCGTGGGCCTGGGCGAGTTCCGCCGGGCCACCCTTGCTCAATGGCCCACAAATCGGATGCGCCGCGGCGTCATACTCTCTAATTATTGCCGAAAGAGGCTTCTCCCACATATTACCAATACTCAATCCCTGACATACATGGACATTTCCAAAAGAATCCACGTGAACGCGTTTAGGCTCGATAAGTTCTTCACGAGTACACTCCCGAAATTCGCCGGGTGGTTTGGTCGGTAAACCATTGGTCAGTTTTTCAACCGCACGACCCTTAAAAAGCGCACCGCCTCCAATTACCGGCTCTCCTTTGCCTTCAGCGGGCGGCTTTATGGACGGTTTTTCAATGCAAATTGGAGTGGGTTGCAATCCTAATTTTGAAGCAGCTTCGGCGGCTTTTTTGGCGGAATTATCTTTTTCTTCTCCATAATGAAAAGCGTCATCACTCAAATTTAAAGTCTCAATTCCGTTTTCCAAAAGTGGCTTTAGCCATAGCTCGGCATCATCGGTATTTGTTGCCCAGTAACAATTAGTAACGACGCCTTTTTTAAAGCCAGCTTCACCAGCCAATCGAAGTCCTTCGACTAAAAGAGGGTAATAAAGAAACGGCTCACCGCCTTCGAAGTAAATCCACTCCACCGTGCCAAGATTCTTTGCTTCGTCAAGCACCTCGTTTATCTGACAGGACGTAAAAGTTCCCTCGGCGTGTGGCCCACAATATAAAAAACAGTGATCGCATTCATAATTACAGGTGTACGTAAGGAGAAAGTGAATTCCTTTAAGCATTGATTGTATTCCTATATTATCTTTGCGTATCTGTTAAATATATTCACAAATCAATTCGCGTCATCCCTTTTATAGAATCAAAACACTTTCCCCCATGCCCGGGTGCTCAACAGCTTGCTGTGAGATTCCAACCCGCTCATAAAACCGTAATCTTGAATTTACATCGTTTACCGCCGCGAAGAACCGACTCCAAAAGCTCAACCTCGACTTCTTTTCCCAATAATAATTCATGCCATTCCTTCACATAACCCACCGAACACAAGCAATAAGAATCCGATAAACCTTCGGGCAATGTCTCAACAAACGGACAAAGACATTGACCTTCATCAGATGGTAATCCCGTCTCGGCCGCCGACATATATTGAAAATAAATCGTATTCCCCTCTATTCGAACCGAATCATTGGTCACGTTCTCTTCGACCCAGGTTTTATATTCTTCCAGGGTTTTTCTTTTGATCTTCTGGCCCGATTTCTTTATCCAGTTCCGATAGCAGGCCTTACCCTTGGCCATAATGACCTTATTCCGAGTTTCTTCATCCAGTGAATTGTCCAAAATATCAAAAAACTGCTTGACCCATTCCTCGGCGAATTTTATTCTCGTTTCCGAACGGGGCATCCCCTTATTGCCTTGATTATCATTACTCATATCACCTACTTCCCCCACCGGCTCGTTAATTTTATTCCCCGTTTGCCCAGTTCTTTTCTGAATATCGCCGGATCAACCGCCAATTCCTGAGGTATCACACCTCGTTTGGCAATATGCCCGGCGCAGGCCATCCACGCGATAATCGTCACCGGAAACGACGTACACCGCATCATCGCCGTCAATCCGGTCTTCTTATCCTCTTTATCTATTATCTCAGAGATATATTTGCGCTTCTTGCCTTTGATTTTCCCTTCGGTCATCACCCGCACCAATGTCAGGTCAGGCTCTCCAAAACTCAGATTTTTATCCAATACCGCTTTGAATACTGAACGGGGCGCGACTTTAACGCCGTCAACCTCTATTTTATCCCAACTATCCAGACCGATAGCCATCATCGCTTTGAATTTTTCACAATGTCCCGGATAACGGATAGTTTTGTAATCGAGATTTTTGAGAAGTTTACCGTACGTCTTCGGAAGCGTCGATGTTCCTCCCGAAGTCGTAAACGCTTCCAGTTTGCCTATCCCCCGAAACGACAGCGGTTCAATTTCGGTCATCGGAGCAAGTTTTACTTTTTTCCCGCTTCGAATCGCTACCACCGGCTCATAATATTCGTTAATCAATCCTTCAGCCGAAAACAGCATTTGATAATCAAGAGGCGGACGAGGCTTTTGAGGCAGTCCCCCTACTCTGATATGCAATGATTCCGGCTTGTCAAATTTGGCCAAATCCCCCGCCGCGATCACCGACACCATCCCCGGTGCCAACCCGCAATCGGGAATCACGACCACTCCCGCTTTTTTAGCCTGAGCATGCAATTTGAATTCCTGATCTACAATCGTATTATTCCCGCCCAGATCGAAGAAATGAGCTTTAGCCCTAATCGCCGCACTGGCCAAACCGGGATTATATTTATATGTCACTGCCGATATCACCGCGTCATATTCTTTGAACTGCCAGAAGGCAGTTTTCAAATCACCAGCATCGAGTTTCTTAACAATTGTTTTTTTGCCGCCATATTTCTTCGCGACGGCTTTGGCTACTTTCAAATCAATATCAAACAGTCCGATTTTTACGACATCATTATTTCGCGCCAAGTCATAAACTGCCGCTCGTCCCATCAATCCCGCCCCGACAACAGCAATCTTCATAGTTCAATCCTTTCAAAATTCTATGATGCTTCAGACAATCAGAGAATCTACAATAAATATGCTGTTTTGACAAGAGGCATTGAATTTTAGAATCGAGCATGCAGACCCGCAATCCTATTTAGATTCTAAAACAACTGCTTATTCTTACGAATAAACCTCTTCGTGGCTTGTGTTCGTCCCGTGCTCCAGCAATTCGCTCTCATTCCAGAACCGTAGGGAAAGAGCCTGCAGGGTTCCTGCCGCATTAATCCATAAATCAATAAACTGATTGCCATTATCATATAAATTTGGTATTATGAACCCGATTGTGCGAATTCACAACGAGGGCAATTAGGCAGAACATTTAGATAATTCTGATTTGAGAAGTGATAATTCTTATTCCACATCTGAAGATGTGGGGGACCCTGCTGTGAGGCACCCGGTTTTAGGGGTAGGTGAATGTAAAGTACATTATTAGGAGATTTAATTATTATGTCTGATCATTCAAAGGCTATTGTACCGATAGAATCGTGGTGT
Organism: Candidatus Zixiibacteriota bacterium; assembly: GCA_036480375.1. Classification (NCBI taxonomy): domain Bacteria; kingdom Pseudomonadati; phylum Candidatus Zixiibacteriota; species Candidatus Zixiibacteriota bacterium. The sequence goes on along the minus strand of JAZGGI010000050.1, from coordinate 35,654 downwards.
TATTCTTCTCCAGAAGTAAGATATAAGGGGATTTCAATTGATATTGGCTTAATGGCCGAAGCACTAATATACTATGATCGAATATACTTAAATGTTTCCAATCAGCCTCAATTTGCGGAGATTCTCAAGTGGTTTATTAAACAAGGGATGTATCAGGAATTACTCCAACTCATGAAAGAAAATATCATAAGCGTCTATGAATATTCTTTTGCTACTGCCCCGGTTAATCACTCTGGAAGCTATATTCTTGTAAATGTCCAGGATGAACTCCAGCAAGAACCGAACACATTCGGTCAAAGATTCTTGGAACATGAGGATGTTCGAGCTTGCTTCGATTCACCGGCAGATATTCAGGGGCTCCATGATGCTCTGGAAAATGGAGTCATTGAGGCAAAGGCGTCAGATTATGGTCATGCGGTCGAAAATGCAAAAGCCGATTTTGACGATGAACTTAGACTTGCTAATCTTCTTCAGACTTTTTTGGACGAAGTATACCCAATCCTGGGTTGGGGAAAGCCCCTTGATGTCTCAGTCACAGTAAAGCAAAAGTCTGGGAAAAAGATTATAACTTGGAATGTGAATTTTGCGAAGATAGCGGATGCGCTTGGAGATAATCTGAATTTCCATAATGGAATACCATTGGCTGGACTCGGTGTCTGCAATCGATTAATACAGTCTGCATCGGAATTAAACTGTGATCTATATCTTGGAAAGCCGATGTCTTCTTTAGTCGGTAACAAGTTGTACGAGGTAAATTATAAGTACTTAAAACCTAAGGATGTAATAAATCAATTAATTGCCGAGGTAGAATTCCCAGATATTAGGTCTATGGTCAATAATGAACAGATAGGAATTAAGGAAATACTCAAAATACGTAAAAAGGCCGTCAGATTTCGTGATTGGCTACAAATGGAAGGTGAAAAAGACAGAAATGCCATCATCGCCTATCATCATGAGTTGTCGAAGGAATCGGGATTGCTGAAATTCGGTAGAAAAAGCCTCAACATTTTCGGCATTTTGGGTGGCTCAATAGCAGGCGCAATAATTAGTAATAGCGTAGGCGGGCCAGGGGGCGCAGCTTTGGGATCTGTTGCGGGCGCTGGAATTGTATACTTAACAGACATAGGATCGAAGATTGGACAGGAGTGGAGACCCGTTGTGTTTGGAAATTGGTCGAAAGAATATATAAAGAAGATTTTGCAGACTAAGACTGGTGGCCCATTGTCCCCGTGAAACGGGAACGGGTGGATTCCCGCATGGAGCATTTACAATTACTCCACAATCCCACCGCTATTTCCGAAAACATCCGTGTTTATAGGATGAAATATTTCTACAGCAGAGCGATAATTAAAAGGGGAAATAGTCTTTTACGAAGTACTAAAAAGGACAAAACGAACCCAATTCGTTGCAAGCTTAACTGTTGTTTATCATTACAAGGAATTTTGTAAAATGCAAATGTGGATAACTCTTCCAGATTCCCGTATTTGGAATGACAGACAGACATTGAAAGTAGTGGCGCGGTTTCCGCGCCCGCGATTACATTGGCGCAATATCTTTCGGGTCGGGAAATCCGGCCCATACAAAATAATTCTATATTTGTCATTCTCGAGAGCGGAGCCCCTAATGGGCGAAGCGAATCGGGAATCTATACAGACAAATCATCTATTGACAAATTTCGCATTTTCTTCAAACGCTGCATGGATACCAGCTTTCGCTGGTATGACAATGAGAATTTGGAAGAGAAATACAAATGGCCTGCTACATAGGAAAAATTAGAATATGGCGCGCGACAGCCAAAAAGTGGCGTTGCCACCGCGACAGCCAAAAAGGGATTACATCCCCTTATGCCTGTCGTAATCACCACCGATTTGATATGACCCAAAACGTTAATCTGAGGAAACAAACCCATTTTGGAATTTGCTCACTGTTCCGTCGGTTCCTTAGCGAAGCGGTGAACCGACAGTAGGTCATCTACGCGACAGCCAAAAAGTGGCGTTGCCACCGCGACAGCCGAAAAGGGATGATATCCCCGACAGCCAAAAAACAGGCTTCCGCCTGTGGACAACTTTGCTAAATATGAAACTCGATGATATCTTTGTCCTGAAGGACGTAAGATTTCTGGACACGCTGGCCGTCGTATTTGCCGGAACCCCAGATTTTGGCAAATTGTAATTTGTGGGCAAAATCTTTATGAAGCATCAAAGCCGCATTTTCGACTGTCGAACCGAGAGGGACGATAATGGGGTCGGAGAAATCAGGCTCATGTCCTATCGTTTTGGTATAAATGCGCATAATATTCAGATTCTCAAACACCGTCCTTTTGAATCTCTCCAGCGTTTCATCATCGAGAATCGAGGTCCCGACGACGGTAAACCCGGGATAGAGCTCAGAGAACCTGCTGAAACGCTTCTCTCCCCCTTCGTCATATATCTTATGGGCCGCGATAATCGTTCGTTTATACGCCAGGCTGGGATCGTCAATATCTTCCGGGTTGGGAATGGTATGAATCAGGATAACCCGTCGCTCTTTGAGCTTATCGAACACGTATTGCATCCGCGTTTCAAAGCCATCATCGCCAACCCCGGCCACGAGGCAAATCAAGTCAGCGTTACGGATAATTCCAAGCATCCAGGCTTCAAACATATCTGGGGAAATCGGAGGCGTATCGACCAGTTGAATCTGAATAGTCTCAAACAGCATCATCCCGGCCATCGGTTCCCGGGTTGTATAGGGGTAATCGGCGATCATCGGATTGGCATTGGTCAGGGCGTCCACCAGCGAGGATTTACCGGAGTTCGGAGGACCAATCAGGACAACCTGACCCGCGCCCTCTTTGTCAATATGATCAAGAGACGCCGATTTGGCGGCGCCGCTTTTGACTCCGCCGGAAATTATTTGTTTTTTGAGCTTGGAAATTTTGGTTTTCAATTCGGCCTGAAGCTTATCGGTGCCCTTATGTTTGGGCATCATAGCCAGAAGCTCCTGGGCCAGGCGCAATTTTTCCCGGGGATCGCGTTCGGCTTTATAGACCCGTTCCAGTTCGTAATATTGCGGCGGCAGATTGGCCGGCATGGCAACGTTTCCTCCTCCTGCCTTAAAATAGCGATATTCTGCCCCCCCGTCAATACGAACGAACATTTTGAAGATGAATTGTTGTAACAAAAACTGTGCGGGATACGGCCGCGAGACCGATAAAGATATAGGTAATAAATTTATAAAATTCGCTTGACAATTTTGGATTTAAGTATAAAATAAGGCACTCGACGCTTAGAAAGGTAGTTAACTGATGTCGAAAGTTTGTGAAATATGTGGAAAGAAGCCGGGAGTCGGCAATTCGGTCTCTCATGCTCAGAATCGTACCAAACGGCGCTGGAACCCTAATCTCCAGACCGTGCGCGCCAAAGTTGACGGCGTTCCGAAAAAAATGAAAGTATGTACATCCTGTCTCAAGGCGGGAAAAGTAACCAAGAACGTTAAGAAGAAATCATAAAAGCACCAACCCCCCTGTCAATAAGAACCGCCGCCTCGCGTTAGTGAGACGGCGGTTTTCTTAATGAATGAATACGTAAATCCTATTTACGGCTGTGCGATTATTCCATCAATTTCAGGACCGATGAGCTCATCACATTGGAATGCGCCAAAAGCGCCATTCCGGCTTTTAGCGTTATCTTGTCCCGGAGCAGATTTGATATTTCGGCAAGATAATCGGTGTCACGAATCATAGATTCCGACGCCTGCAAGTTCTGTACAGTTACTTCCAGATTCGAGCGGTGAGCCTCCAATCCATATTTTTGATGCGCGCCGTTTTGACCTTGCGCCGCGTCAAGCTCGGATAATGCCTTATCAATCTGGCCAATCGATTGCTGAACTTTTTCCGGAGTTGAAAAATCGATATTTTCCAATTTGGAAACATCGGCCATTGAATTTTCTCCGGCTCCGAAGATTTTTGAGCCATTGAAACTGGCGGTATCAACAATATGATTATATGTCGATGTCATATTGTCGGCTGTCGCTTGATAGGCGTCATCCATCGCTTGCGAGTTAAACCCTGAATTAGCCGCTCCCACCGCCTGAGCTCTTAATTCGTTGAGATTACTGCGCAATTCACCGATATTGGCATCGGCCGTTTCATACTTCCTGATTGCCAGAGTTGTGTTTTCGATTTCCTGATTTAAAGACCCAATTTTGGAACGCAAATTTTCGGAAATCACAAGTCCCGCCGGATCATCAGAAGCTCGATTGATGCGCAAACCCGAAGTCAACTTCTCCATTGTTTTGTTCAAACCAGCATACGATTTTCCGATATTAATAGCCAGTCCGCTACCGATCCTGTCATCGTTAATTCTAATAGTCATAGTGACTCCTTTGGTTGCCAATAAAAGTGCAAATACCCTGCCCGCGGCCATCGCAAACTGATAAGGCACTGCCAATTCATAAGATATAAGATGTCGTCTGATAGTGATGAGGTAAAATATAGGTCGAAAATTGGGAAAAATGTGGGATTTTCACCATAGAAGATGATTTATGACCTATTGCCTTAAGAGCGGAAAAAGCATAAAAAAATCCTGCCGAGAAGACAGGATTTTTTAGATATATCTAAGCGTATTTAAACTTTATTAGAATTTGAAACCAATTGAGAAGCGGTGTACAGAATCAAATCTGCCGAAATCAGACCAGGCATAGTCGGCAACGAGCGTACTGTTTTTGCCTATTGGTGCATTGAGGCCGCCACCCAGGGTGAGACCCTGCTCGCTGTAATTGAATTTGTAACCTGCCCGCAGGAAATACTGATCCTGATAATTGTATTCACCTCCCAGCGAAGCCTGTTGTTCTAAATCGTTGGGGTGTTTTGCTTCGACGGTCATGGTGAGAATATTATCGGGATCGTTAATTAAATCGTAAGCCAAACCCAATCTGAATGTCAACGGGATGTCGTATGAATCTACCGCGACTTCACCGTTTCTGGAAGTAGGCGATTGAGTTTCAATCGGAGCTTTCAGATTTGGTCCGGAAAATTCCATATCGGGTCCCAGATTGGAGATGTTCATTCCAATCCGCAACGTTTTATATCCAGTATGAAGCTGAGTACCAAAGTCAAAGGCAATTCCACCGGCTGTCTCGGTATAAATTTTTTCATATATGTACTTGAATGAAGCTCCAAATGTCAGGCGAGTCGTTAAAAATCGAGCATAACCGATAGTGAGAGCAAAGCTGGAAGCGGAGAACATATCTCCTGTGCCATCGGGTTCATCAATAGTCGTAACATCCATATCTCCCATTGACAGTAATGCCGCTGATATACCCAGAGTTCCGAAGTCTTCAATCCGAGTTCCAAAAGCAATGTAATTGAGATTAATATCGGTCACCCAGTTGACATTGGTGAAGGTCAGGCTGCTACCCTCAATGTAAGCCAGACCCGCCGGATTCCAGTAAAGGCTATAAGCATCATTAACGATTGCTACGGATGCCTCACCTAATCCCTGATAACGGGAGCCGACTCCAATTTTTAGAAATTGCGCGCCGACCGATCCGACTTTGCTAAAATCATCGGCCTGACACGTGCCGCCCAGCAGAATTAAAAGGACAGCGATTTGTATGACTACCTTTTTCATATCTCTCTCCCAGGCGTTTTATTTGACAACGGCGAATTTTCCATTGAAATCGCCATATTGACTTTCCACATTATATAGATAAATTCCGGCGGCGATACTCCGTCCCGATTCGCTGAGCATATTCCAGTCTTCGGCTCCGGAACCGTCGGTGTGCTCCAAAGTGTTAATCAATTCCCCGGATAGAGTATATATTCGAATAGTACAGATATCAGGGAGACTAACAAATTGCATTTTTCGAGTGCCGCGCCCGGTTTCCCATTCGGCGTAGCCGATATAAGGGTTGGGCACGGTATGAATTTTATCGAGATTGGCGGTGACTTGACCAGTTTCGATCTTCAGTGATGAGAATGAGAACTCATCCTCAGCAGAAACAACAGGCACACTACGAATATAATAAACATCGCCGTTTGCAGGGACACTGTTCTCATTTAATTCAATCAACCATGTGAAATAATCAGGCAGAGCTTCAAGTTGAAGAGTTCCATTATCGTAAGGATAATCGGTTAAAATCATCCAGTCATAATCAACAGTCCACTCTCCGTCTTCCATGAAATCAAAGATCCATACATCAAGCTGAACGTCATTTGTAATATCCCAGACTTCAAAGGGCAAAGCAACCTGTACTTCAATTCCATACCAGGCATGCGATCCATAATCATAACCAAATGAGCCATTTGCGGTGAATCGAATTTCAATATCATATCGGAAATGCTCGAAGCAATTATCTTCGGGAAAAACTTTTTCTACAAAGTTCGGTAAAAAGGTTTCAACTCCGGCAGATGAGAATTCCGTTTGTGCCGCTATTTCCGGGATATAGTGTTCATCTATAGTGGGTGCAGATACGACTATTTGCATACCATCAACTATAGAGTAAGTATTTGGTAGTCCTGATGTTTGCGTTTGGTCAGCAAGGACGGTATCTCCGGTAGATGTATTGATTAAGTTCCAGGTTATATCCAGGCAATCCTCATTGATAGTAATTTGATAATCATCGCCTGTTATAGCTGATTCATCAATAACAAAGAGTGAGACTGCATCTTCATCATTTCGCCAATCGCCACTAAAGCTGTGTTCTAATGATGTTTGGGGAGATAAATATCCCAGGGCATCATCACGAGGAATTCCTCGAATGACATGTATCGCAGTTTCTGGTCTTTGAGATGTGTAGCCAACTTCCAGATTCGTACTGTCGTATGGAACAACAGCGTACCAATATTCCATGCCATTTGTTAAATTTGAATCTATATATGTATGTGAGATACGGCCAAGAACATCTCTCTCATACCTTGCCAGTGGAGTATAATCGGGATTTGTTATATCATCATCATACCCAGCTATAAATCCCCAGGTTTCGCCAAAATCGTTTGAGCGAAAAACTTTATAACCGCGAAAATCAGTTGAGCCCGTAGAAGGTTCAATTGAATTTTCGGCAATATCATCCCAAGAGATATTAATTTTATTGTCCAGGCTAATTCCACTCACATTTGAAGGATCCGGAGGCCGAGTAGCTATATAACTATTTGCATATAATGTTTTGGCATCATCGACGATAGTTTTTAATCTATCTTCACTGGAACCAACCACAAGAGCAAAATCAATTGTAATAGTTTCGCCAGCTGCCAAGTCCATACCTCGAATTGCCTGTACATAATATTGGTCGGTGGGCGGAAGAGATGTCGCAAAATCAGTGCCGTCAATCAATTCGAACCGTGCTCTATCCGACGTCGGTAAAAGTTCCCACTGTCCGGTGCTAAAGGAAGTCATTCCGACATCGCCCGGAGTAGAGAGAAACGTCGTTCCCATAAATCCGGTGCGGACTCCGGGACCCCATCCGGGATCATAGCCGTCTTCATCGTATGTCCACGCCAAATCCAGATTGGCATCGTGATTGACCAGATCGCCCAGTCGTCCGTTTTCGCCCGTATTGGGATCCGGTCCGCCAATATCGAAATCGCAATAAAGTCCGAAAGCGACATCATGATAATCTTCGGTGCTGGCGTTGGTGATTTCCAAAGTGATTATTATCATATCGCCGATATGCTTATAATTCCATTGCCTCACCGTTTGTGTTATTTCGAGACCCATAACGGGGGTGCCGGAGGAAGCATCATCGCCGTAACGGCAAATTGATTCCTGGACCGAGACGGGACCGCCGGGCTGGAAACTTGAAGAGAGGCTGCTGTAAACCTGATTGTAATCCCATTGCTGCGAAGTAATATCCCAGATTCTCCAACCATAGGCGGGAAAACCTATTCCCGCTCCGGTGGTATCGTTCCCATCATAGTTATATGTTGTGGTATCGTTAGATACCATTATTCGATAATCATTATTTCCCGAAGCGATGTTCAAAATCGGATTAAAATCATCGCTGGTATTGGCCAGGAGCGTGTCACCTGAGGCATTAATTCCGCCAACCCAAAACACCATCTCAGCCAGATAATCGTGAGTGCTGTTAGCGGGCCATCTTCCCGAGGGCACTCCGGAATAATAGTAATCACCCATAAAACCGAAATTTACAATAGCCAGTCCGATATTCCCCTGATTATGGATGATTTGATCCGTGACGCTGGGCAATGGCCATTGGGGGGATTGCTGAGCCGGATGAGCGGAAACAGCGAAAACGCTCATAAGTAGCAAAGCAAAAAAGCCGATTATTTTAACGTCAATTCTCATTTTTATCCTCGTTAGTTTCATCCATTAAAAATTAATCTCCAAGCCAAACCGTAATTGTCTCGGCGGCTCGTAGTTCTGGGGATCTCTTTCCAAAAGGCTATGATAAAGCACTTCCTCCTCATAAGTCGCACTCAATACATTCAGAACTTCATAACCATCGTCATCCGGTTTTCCAGTTGAAGTATAAACTCGTCGAACGTTTTTTCTGTTGAACATATTGACGACTTCGACATACAGGGTCAAATAGCTGTCATTGTTGTCGGTCAGAAAGAAATCTTTATTAAAACGGGAATCAAATCTGATGGTTGAGGAAAGTCTTTCATCGTTGAGTGATCCAACCGGTCGCCCGTTTTTATCGGTTCTTGTATAAGCCAATCCTGACCCATAACGCGCCAGCAGATTAATTCCCCAGGCGGACGGCAATTCTTTACCCAATACTCGCAGTTTTTCAAATCTGGGAACTCGGAAATCGATAACAGCCGACAGACTGTGTCGTTGATCATACGCCAGCGGATATTCGCGAGTTGGAATTTCGAGTCTATCATCCACATTGGGGATTGTGTAATAATTGTAATACCAATCATTAGGATCGGAAGCGTTACCACGGGCGATCATGTAGGAGTAATTTAGAGACCAATTAAATAATTTCTGATTGGTTGTCTCCAAAATTAGATCAACCCCTTTAGTTGAGCCGTAATCGGAATTGGTATAGACGGTATAATTATTTATGCCGTCAACGACTTCCCGCGCGCCGACCATATTGCTAATATCTTTATAGTAAGTTGTCACCTGCATTCTGATGTTTTCATTTAATAATTGAGCCAAGCCCAGTTCGTAATAAATACTTTTTTCAGCCTTTAAATCGGGATTACCGAAAAGCGGAAATCCGCTATCCAGTTCGCCTTTCAGGTTGGTGTACATTATCACGCCCTGAGGAGGCTGGAACAGGTAGCCGTAATTGAAATGGAGAACCGAATTTTCGCTGACCGGATGTGAAATACCCAGTCGTGGTGAGACTTGATATTTGGCTTTTGCGTTCTTCTTGAAATCGTGTTCAATCGGGTCGTTCCAGTATTTTGCATCGGAATTAAGATAATCAAACCTCATGCCAATGTTAACAATCAAGTCATTAAGTTCGATTTTATCCTGAAGGTAGGCGGCTCCGATCCAGGGAAATGCGGTATATGTTTCGCCGTAAGGCATGGCATTGAAAAACTGGCGACTATCCCAATGGAGTTCATAATGACGCAAATCCCAGCCGAATTTCAATTGATGGAATTTATCAAGTTGCGACAGCAACGAGAAACTGGCACCCGAATAGGCTGACCAGCGTTCCTTGTAAACCGGGAAAAAATCGTCGCCGGTGGTGTAACCCCAGTAATAGTATTCCGGAGAACGAACGTAGTTTGAATCCTGAATAGTGCCGTTATAATCTCCGTTTTCATCTTCGCGGTATCCCGGCCAATCTTTCCAGTATAGATCAAAGAGATGTTCAGGAGCCAGTTTGCGTTCAGTCCGGAATTTATTGGCTTTGAATGAGTACACCGTATTGCTTGATTTGTTATAGTCAAATTTAATCCCGAACAGATATGATTTATCCTCGTATTTACCGGAACCGTCGAGATTGAAATCATAGGACATGAGATTGTTATCTCGGTGATCGTACCTTTGTTCATTTGAAGTATAATAGGCGCCATTAAAAGTCAATTTTGTTTTGTCGGTTGGATAAGCGACGATTTTGCCAACGCCGGAATATGATTTGTATCGATTATGAGGCAGATATCCGTCGTCGCGTTCATATTCCAGGGCTGTAAAAAATGTCGCGGTGCGCCCGCCAAAGTTGCCAATAGGTCCTGATAAATCAAGGGAGATGCTGTGATTGTTTATTCGTTCCAAACCACTGAAATCACCCGTATAAACATCGTATCGGTGTGAAGCTCCGTCAAAGATTTTTAGGCGCCCTCGAAATTCATCAGTCCCTTCACGAGTAATGGCATTAACCACACCCGCCAGGGCTTCCCCGTATTCGGGGGCCAGGCCGCCTGAAGTCAAGGAAAGTTCTTCCAGGGCATCGGGGACTATTCTCATTCCCATTGTAGAGTAAAAAGGATCCTGAATCGAGAATCCGTCAAAGAAATACGATAGGGTTCCCCAGCGTCCTCCTCGAACATGAATTGCGTTGTCGCCGCCGACAACCGCCCCACTCATATTTGAGATGATACTGCTGACGTTTCTGGCGTCGGCCAGAACCATGATATCATCGCGAGTGACAATCGCCCCGGATGAAGTTTTATCGCGCTGTATTAGTGGACGTTTGGCATAAACAGTCACTGACTTATTTAAATCAACCGGACTGATATTCAGATTAATTTCAACCGGCGTAGTCAGATCCATTAGAACTCTGACTTGCTGGACAATCGCGGATTCATAGCCGAGTATCGAAATATCCAACGTATAAACACCAACCGGCAGATTGATGATATAAAACTCCCCATCCGGGTCAGTCATTGTCGCTATCCGAGTTCCCTGAACTCGGATAGTAGCCCCTTTTAATTCTTCCCCCGTTTCTGCATTAGCAACTATTCCGGCAATCTTCCCTGTAGTGCTCCCCAATGCGTTAGAGACGCATAGCAGGATAAGAAAACTTAACAGGATGATTAGCCTGGCCGCTTTGTTTAACGCCAACAAGCCCGACTCCTTCGTTTTGCATGAATACTTCGAAAGGAAGTATTCATAATTGGACATTTTTCAGTACGCTTTTAGATATATATGTCTTAATAAGGTATCGGAAATCCTGTTCTTTCCTTTAGAGAAAGCTCTTAGACATTTTTTTATTTTCGATCTAATCGGTCCTCTTTATAAATATATTTTTAATTATATTTATTCGTATAATCGGATTATTTAATCCGGGCTTGCTCCGGTTAAGATTTTTAGAAGGCGTCCGATACTGGAAATAGTATGGTGCAGCCGGTATCACATCTGTATGCCATTAGATTCATCCGGCAGGAACACAATAGATTAGCATCTTGACGAAAAAAATAATAGGCGGATATGCATTTAATTGTCCGGGGAATAAAGCAATTTACCGTTGGACCGGCAGCTCTTTTTGTAATATTGATTCTTTTTTTGCCGGGGATTTACACAGATTCGATCTCTGCATCCAAGGCAAAAAAAATCGCCATTATCTGCATTGACGATGATCCTTCCACTCAAAGAACTATTAGAGGGTTAAAAAAACCTCTGGACCGTTCAGACTTTGAAATCTTATATAAAAACGCTATTCTTACTGGAGAACAATCCGCAGATGCGACATTAATGAATGAAATCAGTTCGTTTGATCCGGATCTATTAATTACCATCGGATCATTCGCGACTTTGATGACATCGAGATTTTTTCCCAATAAGCCCATTATATTCGCAACAGTTATGAATCCCGCGGCCTCGGGATTCATCTCATCTATGAATCGCCCTGGAGGGAATATAAGCGGCGCCGCTCTGGATGTTCCGCCCGATATACAATTCAAGTATTTCCAAAAAGTTGTCGGACGGATTAAAACGATGGGAGTTATTTACTCGGATGAAACCGAGAACTTGATACGTCCGGCACAGATTGCGGCCAAGCAACTGGGGATTGAGTTAGTGGCTTTAAGAATAGAATCAGAGCGGGAGATACCCAGAACTTTAGATTCATTGTGCGCTGTTGTTGATGCCTTTTGGACAGTTGCCGATCAAAAAATATTTACGCAACAATCTACACAGCATATTATTCTCCAGACGTTGCGTCATAGAATTCCGCTAATGGGATTTTCTCGGGCACTGGTTGAGGCGGGTGGTCTGTTTACATTAGATTTCGATTTTAAGGATATTGGGCGTCAAACGGGTGAAACAGCGGTTAAGGTATTGGAGGGAAAACATCCTTCAAAAATTCCGGTTTCAACACCGGGCGCAGGCGTAATATATTTCAAGTATAACGAAAAAACCGCCAAGTTAATCAGTCTTCAGATTCCTGAAGAATTGCTGGCGATTGCCAAGGAGGTCATAAAATGAGTCTCCTGGGCAAATTCAAAAACCTCACGCTGCGGTTGAAATTTATCCTGACTATTTCGCTTCTGATTATCGCCAGCGGATTTTCGGTATCTTATTATTTAATTTCGACTCAGATTCAATCGGCCGAAGAGGGATTGATCGATAAGGGTTCAGCCCTTATTGCTGTTCTGGCCGCTAACTGTGAATATGGTACATTTATTGAAAATGAAATGGTTCTAATGGAGCTTATAGACGCTACCGTCCAGGAACAGGATATTACCTATATTGTCGTGCAAAATCTAAACGGCGACATATTAGCCCAGAAATCAAAAATGGATATCGAGATACCTGCCGATCTTCCCATTATAATTCAAGAAGATTCAATGGCGGTCAGGAAATTATTTCATGAGAGCGGTGAAGATTATTATTACGAATTATGTCATCCGGTAGTAACAACTCGCAGCATTGTTTCGCGCGAAACCCTGGGTACTATTGGCAAATCCCGGGGTCATGTAATTACCGAGGTAATCGGTAATGTTCGTCTGGGAGTATCCGTTTCTAATACAATGGCCGAGGCGGACAATCATGTGCGCGGCGCAATCATAATTATTCTTCTGGTAATTTCGGCGACGATACTTCTTACGTTTGGGTTTGTTAATTTAATTACTAAACCGATCGAACAGTTAGCTGCGGCTGCGGAAAAAATCGCCCAGGGTGATTTATCGCTCAGGACGGAAATCAAGCGGTTTGATGAGATCGGTCAATTGGCGATCTCATTTGATGTTATGGTCGAGTCGCTAAAAGAATCCCGACAGGAAATTGAAGAATATAACCGCACTTTGGAAGAAAAAATAATAGAAAGAACGCGTGAACTGGAAGAGGCTCAATCTCATCTCATCCAAACCGAAAAAATGGCCGCCGTTGGTCAGCTTTCGGCCGGCGTGGCGCACGAATTAAATAATCCTCTGGGGGGAATTCTGGGTTACAGTCAATATACTTTGGAAAAAATGAATCGTAAGCCTTTTTCTGAGGTTACCGAAAAGGATTTTAATTCGTATAAGAAACACTTACGAGATATTGAAACCCAGACCAGGCGCTGTAAAACAATCGTTCAGAATCTACTGAAGTTTTCACGGTCAGCCTCAAAATTCGAAAAATCCGAGGCTGATATTAATAATACTTTGTTAGAGACTATCACCCTTATTGAGCATCAACTTTCGATGCATAAAATAAATCTGGTAACCGACCTGCCTGACAATATTCCTACTGTCATGGGTAATACCGGAATGCTTCAGCAGGTATTTACAAATATTATCATTAACGCCCTCCATGCTATGGAAAATGGAGGTAACCTTTTGATTACTACTCGTCACTCACCCAGCCTGGGAGAGTTTTCAGGAGCGGTAGAAATAAGTTTTGCCGATGATGGAGTCGGTATCCCGGCCGAAATACAGAAAAACATATTTGAGCCGTTCTTCACGACAAAGTCCATCGGACAGGGAACCGGCTTAGGTTTATCGGTAAGTTATGGAATAATTCGCGAGCACGGCGGAGAGATAAAAGTTGATTCGATTGAAGATTGCGGGACAACATTCACCATAATTCTACCGCTTGAGAAAAAACCGCCGATACCCGATAAAAATAATAGCGACTTGAAAAAAGACGTTAAAGAAAGCTAACTCCAATGAATAATGCGGCTCGAATTCTTGTCGTAGACGATGAAGCCATAATTCGTGATTTTGTCGCTGAAGTGCTTGAGGATTATAATATTGATCAGGCTTTCGATGGACAGGACGCAATTGATAAAATACCTTCTATCAATCCTGATCTAATTATAACCGACATCAAAATGCCCAACAAGGGTGGTGAGGAAGTCATAAGGTTCGCGAAGGAGTATAATACAGATTTGCCGGTAATAGTAATAACGGGATATACATCATTGAATATCGCCAATGAATGTGTTCGATTGGGGGCCATTGGCTTTTTGTCAAAACCCTTTACTATCGTCCAATTACGTGACGAAGTGAGAAGGTGTCTCGAAGGTTGATTATGGGTCGGCAAAAAGAAAATTCATCGGGTACTAACGACTTGAGAATTCTTGTTATCGATGATTCGCCGATAATGAGAAATCTTCTTTTAGATATTTTATCCGATGACGGATACCGGGTTGATACAGCGGAAAACGGAGAGATCGGTTTGAATCAAGCCGTCGATCAGGATTACGACCTAATTATTTCTGACGTGCATATGCCTCGCAAAAATGGATTGGAAGTGGTTCGGGAACTCATGGTTATCAAGCCTCATTCAAAGGTTGTCCTGACCGACAGTTTTCCCGATAAATTAGCCGCCAGCGCAACCGTGGAAGGAGCTTTGTGTTGTCTGCAAAAGCCGTTCGATCTGGATGAGTTAAGGCAGGTAATTTCCCAAATTTGCCCAGGAGGAAAGGTTCCAATTGAGTGATTATGCCAATATAATCGCCAGCGTACTCGTTGTCGACGACGAACACATTGTCCTCAGTCTCGTCGAGGATACTTTGACCGATGAAGGCTACGAAATAACGACAACTCTCAGGCCGTCTGAAGCAATTAAGCTGACGAAAAATCAGCAATTTGACTTTTTGCTTACCGATATCCGTATGCCGGAAATGAACGGAATTGAATTGGCTCGTGAGATTCGACTTATTAATCCTACCGTGGGCGTCATTTTCATGACTGGTTACGCGAATCTTGATACCGCGAAGCAGGCTATTAAGGAAGGCGCCTATGATTATATAATGAAGCCTTTTGAATTATCTGAGATTCGTCAGGCGATGTCTCGGGCAGTCGGGAAAAAGAAATCTGACGCTTCGGCGGCATTATCCAAAGAGCTAAATAAGATCGCTGATTTATCCAGGCAAATGTACACCTCCGGTGATTTGGCATCATTGCTTGGTCTATCACTGTCATTCGCGATGGTGCAAAGCAAAGCTATAGCCGGAATGGCAATCTATATTAATAGCAAACGCAACCAAATCACGGTTATGCCCCAGGAAGGCAATCAGGTTGGCGTCACCGAAGCGGTCGATTTCGAGTGTTCCGATGAAGATATCAAGACTATTCAACAATTTACTGAGCCTCTTCACCTCAATTCGTCGGAGAATTATCCCTTACGAGACACGAAAATATTCCAAAACAATCAAGATATTTTCTTACCTCAAAAATATTTTGCAACCGGCGGAGCGACTTTGGTCCCCTTATACCGCGGTGGGAAAATCCTGGGATATCTTACTTTATTTAATCACGGAACGGGAGAGAAAACCGAAGGCGCCGACACACAGCTGCTCAATTTTATCGCCAGCCAGCTAGCCATATCGCTTGAGAATTTTCAGCTGTTGGATGAGTCCCGGGAAGCTTATAAGCATCTTGAATATTTGCAGGATCAGACGATTCAAATGGAAAAAATGGCTACCCGCGGTCAAATGTCTGCCGAGATCGGTCATGAACTGAATAACTATCTCGGGGTCGTAATGGCCAATTTTCAACTAATGGATGTTCGTCTCCAAAAGGGCATTACTGAGGGAGTGGAAAGATTTACCGAGTCAATAAACGATCATCTTGACAAAATCAGTCAGTTCACCAAAAATCTCATGGATCATTCTTCCGGCAAATCGGCGGTCTTTAAGGTAACTGATATCATCCCTTTATTGAATAGAATTGTAGATTTCCTGCGCCCTCAGAAAAAATTCAGGGAATGTGATATAGAAATCAGCGCCGATTCTGATGTCCTCGAAGCCGAAATAGATGCGAGTCTTTTGGAACAGGTTCTTTATAATTTTCTTAATAACGCGGCCGATGCTTCGTCAGAATCAGAGATAAAAAGGATTGATATTACAGCGACTCAACCGAATGATGATTTAATCCAAATATCGATTAAGGACCATGGTTGCGGAATTCCCAAAGATCGGATTGATAAATTATTTAAGGAAAAATTCACGACAAAGGATTCGGGTCATGGAATCGGGTTGGTTGTGTGCAAGGGGATAATTGATAAGCATAAAGGTTCAATCAGGGTGGAGTCAATCCAGGGACAGGGTACTAATTTTATAATATCTTTACCTGTCAATCGGGAAATTACATACAAAGAAACTGCGACCGCAAAATAAATTATTATTACACATCATTCATACTGAATTTTGAAAATGCGCTCAATTCTTCCAGGGCTTGAGACAATTGTTCCATTTTATAAGGTTTGGCCAGGCAAACGCTGCCGGACTCGCAAACCAATCGATCCAATTGATCGTCCATCCGACCGCTGGAAAAAATGACTTTAATATCCGGGTCAATGGACTTTAGCCGTTCAAAAGTTTCAAAGCCGTTCATTTCCGGCATCTGCAAATCGATTATAGCAATATCTATATCCAGAGTATATTGCTTATAAATTTCAATTGCTTGTTTACCATTCTCGGAGAAAATGGCGTTGTACCCTAATCTGCGTAAAAGCGATGATAACATTAATCTGATTACTTGTTCGTCATCAACAACTAAGATTTTTTTTGTATTCATAAAGCCCCCCACTTAAAATTATTGTCGGAAATTATTCAATAATATTAATTGCCAGTTAAGGTATTTTTCGATTTTAATAAAAATGTGATTAAACTTCATTCAATTTATAATTGCATCTCAGGCGAAAAGATATTAAACTTTTGTCGGTTATTATGAATAATCCTGACCCAAAAAATGAGAAGAGAGCGGTCGCGTTATATTCAATTCTGGCCGCTGTTGTAATGATTGTCGGCAAATCGACGGTTGGCCTAATGACGGGTTCGTTGGCAATTCTAACCGATGCGTTGCATTCCCTTCTTGATATGGGGGCATCGATAATTACCTATTTTGCGGTGCGGATTTCTGACCGGCCGGCCGATCAACATCATCATTTTGGGCACGGCAAAGTGGAATCATTAGCTGCGCTGGCTCAGGTAATTATATTGCTTCTGACCTGCATCTGGATAATATATGAGGCGATCGGGCGATTGACTTCGGGTGAATCAGTCATCGATATGACTCCCTGGGCTTATATTGTAATTGTTGCGGCGATTATAATTGATATAACTCGAGTCCGGGCTTTAAGGCGGACGGCAAAAAAGTACAAAAGCCAGGCCCTGGAAGCCGACGCTTTGAATTTTTCGACCGATATTTATTCTTCGCTGGTGGTTTTGTTTGGATTGGCCGCTGTATCAATGGGTTGGCCAATGGCTGACGCTGTCGCAGCCATTGGCGTAGCAATATTTATTTTAACGGCTATTTATCGTTTGGGAAAACAATCCATAGACGTATTGCTGGATCGGGCCCCCCTGGATACGGAAGGGATAATAATCGATATCGTTACATCTGAGCCGGAAGTCATTGGGGTTGATTCTATTCGATTGAGAAGCGACGGCCGGACGACGTTCGCTGAATTGATTCTGGATGTTGACCGCTCTTTGAGTTTTGCTCGAGCCAGCGAATTGAAAAGCTGGTTAAATGAAAAAGTACGGCTGGCCATGAAAGATGTCGACGTCACCTGTTCATTTCGGCCGGTCTCCCCTGAATCGGAAGAGATAACATCGGCTATCCGGTTTGTGGTATCATCATTTGGACTTTCGACGCATCATGTCATTATAGGCGAAGAAGACGGCGGTCATTTTGTATCGATGCATATCGAAATGCCCGGCGATAAGACTCTTGATGACGCTCACAATTTGACTGGCGAAATAACTAAAAAGCTCCATGAAACCGTCAAGGGCTTGAAAAAAATCGTTATACACACTCAGCCTTATAAATCGGAAACATCTTTGGCCGGAGGTGCCCCTCCCGATATTGACTGGGTTGCGGAAAGAGTCAAATCCATTGTGGAATCGTTTCACGATGTCGAAGATTGTCACAATATTGTTTTAACACCCCATAAAGACGGTCTGGCGCTCTCGGCCGATATGCGTCTTGATGGGAAGATGACTCTGGCGAGAACCGATTCGGTTTCCATTCGGGTTCAGGAAAAATTGCATGAGGAGATGCCTGAACTGAAATCGATTACCCTTCATTTAGAACCGTTCAAAAATTAAAATATAATCCGCTTTTTTTGGAATTCTCGATCCTGTACTTGACAATCCGGTATATATTATTTTTTTTCTTTGAAAACAGAAACGGGACTGTTTTCGGGGACTGAGAGGCAGTAAATAATTTATTGACCTCTATCTATAGAGGTAAAGCGGGAGGTAATATTGAAACGATTAATTGTTCTTGCGATTCTGGGGCTAATTCTTTCTTCAACGGCTACTTCAGGAATTTTGGGTGATTACTTGAAGGTCAAAGCATCTCTGGAGAGCCGCAAAACATCGGGATCAACATTATTGCATCTTACGTTTACTGAGAGATTTTCATATTTTTATTATAATGATTTAACACAATTCGATAGTGAGATAGAATGTCCGCTTGATACATATATGGGGGGAGGTAATCTTTCATTAATAGGTAAACTTAAAGGTGATTTGAATTGGTCTTTGAATCTAAGTTATTTTACTAATCTTCAGGATCCAGACACGCCAACCACGGATTCTGATTGGCAAAAATCTTTAACATATGATTTCGATGAAATGACCGTTTATTCTGAATCAGATGTTACATTAAGAGCTACAGATATTGATATTAATGTTGAATTTGATTTTGCCAATAAGCCAAAATTCTCTATTAGTGGTGCTTTAGGATATATGTATCAGAAATTCGAATTTGAGGCAATTGGTTTGGATGGCTGGTTTCTTATATACGAAAATGATCAATTTGATAGTCTGAATTTTCAATCCCATGAAGATACTCTGGTCGGGATAAACCAATATACCTATCATATTCCATATATCGCTTTAAAAAGTCAGATCCGGGCATTGAATCCTGTGAGCTTAAATGCCAATATTGGTTTTTCACCATTAACATTTGGCAGAGATTTTGATGATCATGTTTTACGAAATAAAGAAGGCAGAGGAACATGCAGCGGGGCGACATTAATATTATCGGGAGATATCGAATGGCCATTCAAAAAATCCGCAAACGGGTCAAGTATATCACTCAGTCTTGGGTATCGATACTTGAGCATTAGTACTGCAGGCGAACAAAGGCAGGAATGGTATGGTGATGATCCAGCGAGTCCCAATTATGATGACACAGGGGATTTCTATCGCGGTCTTGATTATGATCTAAAAAGTACTCAGAAGTCGATAACGTTTTCAATTACCGGGACGTTTTAGAAATTAAAAATGGCGGAGATTCAATCCGCCATTTTATTTTCGAAATTTATTATTTATTGGAATTTCAGATTGCAGATCCCTATTATCCTTTCCCCTCACAGCCGAATAATTTGATTTTATTGCGCATTTGAACTTTGATCGCTTCTTTGGCCGGTTTTAATATTTTGCGCGGGTCAAACTGGCTGGGGTTGTTGGCCAGGAATTCACGAATATGACTCATAAAAGCCAGCCTCAAGTCGGTATCGATATTGATTTTGTTTATACCTCGTTTGACCGCCTCGGCATATGCCTCATCGGGAACACCCATTGCTCCGGGGAGTTCGGCGCCGTACCTTGACGCCAGGTCAAGTAAATCTTTGGGCACACCGCTGGCGCCGTGGAGTACGAGAGCGGCTCCGGTTTTTTCTTTTATTTGGGTGATACGATCCATCGCCAACTCGGGTGTATGTTTGAATTTGTAAGCCCCGTGACTTGTCCCAACAGCGATTGCTAACGCATGGCAGCCAGATTCTTTGATAAATCTTTCAGCTTCTTCCGGGTCAGTCAAGAAGGCATCTTTTTCATCAACCACGACGTCGTCTTCGATACCGCCTAAGAGGCCAAGTTCGGCCTCGACACAAATTCCTTTGGATTTGGCCATGGCCATTACTTCCTGAGTGATTGAGATATTTTTTTCCAGCGACTCTTTAGAGGCGTCGATCATAACCGAAGTGAATCCGGCGTCAATGCACATTTTGGCATCGGCCGGAGTGGCGCCGTGGTCAAGATGCATGGCGACCGGGATGGAAACATTGGCGGCGCCAGCTCTGACCATCCCCATCATATAATCAATGCCTGCATATTTGATAGCTGAGGTCGAGGCGGCCAGAATGACCGGCGCTTTCATTTCTTCGGAAACTTCCATAGCGGCCTGGATGAATTCCAGGTTATTTACGTTAAATTGCGGTATGGCGTAATATTCCCTATTCGCCTTGGCATACATATCAATAAGTGAAGCTAACGGCATAATTTCTCTCCCTGTATTTGTTTTTTACTATTTACAGGTTTGGCCCAGGATAGTCAAATTCATAAAGATTATTTATTGGCGCCCCTGGACGACGGTCTAAATTAATTATTTGATAAACTCAAACGCAAGAGAAACTACGCCTCTGATACGGGGAAAATCAAAATAAAAACCCAAATCGTCTCATTTTTTTCTATCAATTTTGGGATTTGGCAGTATAATATTATTGGTATGAAGTATCAGATTTTGACAGCCTTAATTTGTCTATTAGCCGTATCGAACATTCCGGCGCAGGATCAATTGAATCAAATTCCCGGAACTAATCCGTTCGCGCGGGCGACGACTATAAAGTCACAGAATCCGTCGTCAATAACCTTGACGAGGCTTCATTACGGCGGCGGCGGCGACTGGTACGAGGGCAATTCGGCGGCGCCCAATTTGCTGATTTTTATTGCAGAACAAACCGGATGGCCGGTTGATTTGGAGGAAAAGCAGGTCAGGATTGAAGATGATGATTTGTTTTCATATCCTTTTTTGTTCGCGACCGGGCATGGCGTGATAATATTTACTGAAAATGAAATGACTCGTTTACGCCAATATCTCCTTACCGGCGGATTTTTATTGATTAACGATTCTTATGGTATGGATAAATCGGTCAGGACGGCGGCCGCCGATTTATTTCCGGGCAATCCTTTGCAGGAAATTCCTTTTGACCACCCCATTTACCATTCGTTTTTTGATTTTCCTAACGGGCCGCCCAAAATTCACGAACATGATAATAAGCCAGCTTCCGGCCGGGGTATTGTAATTGACGGGCGGATTGTATTTTTTTACCTGTTTGAATCTGATATTGTCGATGGCTGGGAAGATGAGCATGTTCATAACGATCCGCCGGAAAAAAGACTTGAAGCCCTGAAAATGGGTTTAAATATAGTAGCTTACGCGATGGCATACTAAACTTATACCCGCCGTTTGCCGTCAATAAATTTAGAGCCTTTATCGGGATAATGACATGGTACAATTGCTTCAACTGGAAAAACGATTAAAAGGGGTTATCCTGAAAAACAGGATAATTATATTCGGGGCCGGAGTCGTCGCGACGATTTCTACCATTATCGGTTTGGGATTGTTATTATCGGCGATCGCGGTGGTGATTATTTTGCCGGTCTATCTAAAATTATTCTTAATGGCTACGGCAGGCGGGTTATTGTTTTTTGCGATTTATCGGTATGTGTATAAACCGGTCAAAAAAGGCGGCGATTTGATTTCGGCGGCTTTGATGATTGAGAAAAAGTACCCGGATTTGAAGAATCGGTTGGTAGCCGCCCTGCAGTTCCGCGATTTAAATCTCGAAAAAACCAACTTCTCCCCGACTCTTATTGATATGACTGGCAAACAGGCTCTTGAACTTACTCGGGAAATTAATTTCAATGAAATCGTTTCCGGTTACCCGTTATTCAGAAAATTAAGATCCGGAACAGTTGTTGCCGTCGTTGCAACGTTAGTCGCAATTATTATGCCTGGGATATTTTCCAATGCGCTGGATGTTTATTCACATCCCACGATCAGAGTCGCTCCTCCCTCCGGATTCTCGGTTACCGTTCAGCCCGGAAACGCAGAAAAAGTAAAATATTCGGATATCGAAATCGGGGGGCAACTCATTGGCGGCAGATTCCCGAAGGAACTTGAGATTTTTTATAAATTCGCCGAAGGCCGCTGGCAATCTGAGAAAATTCCGGTCGCCAATTCCTATAATTTTTCAGTCAATGGTAACGGTAATTTTCATGTTGATACTCTCCCCTTCGGCATAACGTTAAAGCAGGTCAGAAGGTCTTTTGATTATTATATTGTTGCTGGCGAAGTCACTTCGGAAAAGTACGCCATAAATATCGTGGAAAAACCCCGGGTATCAAACCTTAA
Source organism: Candidatus Zixiibacteriota bacterium (assembly GCA_036480375.1). Taxonomy (NCBI): domain Bacteria; kingdom Pseudomonadati; phylum Candidatus Zixiibacteriota; species Candidatus Zixiibacteriota bacterium. Next base: position 13,168 of record JAZGGI010000050.1, on the reverse strand, counting down.
GCTAACAATACGCTCACCCCGTTATACCGGGCTGGCGGATTTAATCGCCGATGAGAATAACGGTTCGTTCGCGGCTTTAGTAGGCAGTCGCTCATATCTTGAAATCGAGGCAAACCGCAATATTGAATCAGGGTATCTTATCAGGGATGATTCGGTCAAATTGCCGATTGATTTTGAAAAATCTATCGGCAAAATAAACTTCATCATTCAAAATGATTTTTCTTACCATCTTCGCCTTTATGACAAAAATGGCGAGACTAATCCGGATCCGATTGAATATATGGTGACGGCGATTCCGGATGAGTATCCTTATATAAAAGTCAACTATCCCGCATATGATATAAATTTCGACGATCGGATGATGATTCCCTTCGACCTTTATATATCCGATGATTTCGGCTTCGGCTCGCTGGTTATGAAATATCAAATAATTACAGGCGGCCGGCAAGGGGAAGAAAATGTCGCGGTGATTAATTTTTCGGATGATATTTCGACCGAGGGCGAGGTTACCTTTAACTGGGATGTTGACCGCTTCAATTTGCTGCCGTCAGATTTAATTCTATATCACTTCGAGATATCCGATAACGATGTCATTTCAGGACCCAAGACAACCAGCACTCGGGTTTACGCGGCTCGGTTGCCCTCCATTGACGAAATAATCGCGGAAACTGACGCCCAGCAGGAAACCCGTATTTTTAAGGCGGAAAAAATACTGCAGGAACAGCGTAAGATGGCTGACCAGTTAAAAGAGTTGGCGCGTGAGATGAAATCGGCCAAAAAGATTGACTGGAAGAAATCCAGGGAATTGGAAAACATGGTCAAGCAGCAGAATCTCACCGCGGAGAATATCGAGAAGATGGCCGAGCATATGGAAGAATCGATAAAACAAATGGAGCAAAACAATCTTCTGTCTGAACAAATTATGCAAAAAATGATGGAGCTGCAGAAATTGTTTAATGAAATCGCCACGCCCGAAATGAAAGAAGCGATGCGCAAACTCGCCGAAGCCCTGAAGAATATGAGTCCGGAAGAGATAGAACAGGCGATGAAGGAATTTCAGGTTTCTCAGGAAGAGATGCTCAAAAGACTGGAACGCTCGGTGGAGCTTTTGAAGAGGATGCAGATTGAACAGAAGATGGCGGCTATGCTTAAGATGGCCGAAGAAATGCTTTTGGAGCAGAATCGCGTTAATGTCGAAACGCAGCAGTTGAAATCGGACGATGAATATCCGCGACTGTCCCGAAGAGAAGATAAGCTCCAGAAGCAAATGGAGGCGCTCAAGAATGAGGCTGATAAATTAAAAGATTTAATTGAGAAATCGGAACTGCAGAATGCGGAATTGCAAAATAGTTTTGCCGACGCGGTTAAGGATAATCAGGCCGGTTCGGATATGAATCAGATGGAGCAGGAACTAAATAATAAAAACGCGAACCAGGCGAAACCGCATGGTGAAGAGGCGTCTCGAAAATTGAGCGGTTTGGTGGGCAAACTACAGGAGACTATGGCCGCTTTCGCGGATGAAGAGGGCCGTAAATTGGCCCAGGAAATGCTCAACGCAATTAATGACGCCAATTATTTGTCACAGAAGCAGGAAGATATTTATGAGGCTATAAAAAACGGCTCAGCCCAAACTGATTATCTGAGAAAAATGGCTGCGGAACAGATGACGCTGCGGGAATCGGTGAATTCTTTAATACAAAGAGTTAATGAACTAAGCAAAAAATCACCGTTTTTAGCGGCCGAGACGCGGTCATTTCTTGAGCAAAGCCGGCAGAATATGCAATCTTCCTGCGATAATCTTGGTGAGCGGCGCACCTCCGCCGCATACGATAGCCAGCAGGAGGCGATGTATAATCTCAATCGAGCGTCGGTTAAGTTGCTTGACGGCCTTGAGGAACAGAATGATTGCAATAAAGGCGGATCATGCAATAAGAATAATCAGAAAATGCAATCTATGTGTCAAAAACAAAACGAGATTAATCAACAGACACAGCAGGAATGCAATAATCCCGGAAAAAATCCCAACGCAACTCGCCAGGCTTTGAAACGGCTGGCGGGGGAACAGGGAACCGTTCGCAAATCGTTGGAAGAACTCCAGAAAGAATTTGGAAATAGACGGGATATATTGGGCCGTCTTGACGCTCTTTCTGATGAGATTAAAGAGATCGAAGGATTACTCGAGGAAGGCCAGGCCGGGCAGGAATTAGTTGATCGGCAATTGCGGGTTTATTCGCGAATGCTCGATGTACAAAAATCATTAAACCGGCGTGATTTTACCAAAGAAAGACAATCGGTGATCGGGAAGGATATACTAAGAGCCTCTCCGGGAGCGCTCGATGATGACAATATGGTAGGACCGGAAACTCTACAGGATAGACTCAATCAATATTTGAAAGAGGGATATCCGCGGCAATATGAACAGCAAATTAAGGCATATTTCAAAGCTCTCTCCGGTATGAGACATCAGGCTGATGAAAACAAATAAGCTATTGGGAATATTTTTTATCGTTTGGCTATCATTCAATGCGGTTTCGGTAATGGCTCAAAGGGATGAGGCCGTTTCGCCTCGTCAGGATAATGATCAATCCCCGTTAAAAAAGGATAACTTGAATAGCGCCACGGTTGACCGCGTCAGGCGTTTGATGGCGATGGGTCAATATGAAATGGCGAGCGCTTTGGCCGAAAATGAATTGAATAGAAGTTCCGATGATCTCATACTAAAATCGTTGCTGGCTCAATGCTATAAAAAAGGCAAAAATTACGGTAAATTAGTCGCGTTGATGAGGCTGAGGATTCAATCGGAGCCTGTTAATTTTATGCTGATGCACAACGCCGGTGACGCGCATTTGCTAATCGGAGACCTTGATTCGGCACGGTATTATTTCTTTGAAAGTGCTACGATGGCATTGGATCGCCTGCCGGTTCTCGTATCGATTGCCCAGAATTATCAGCGTTTGGGCTATTATGATTATGTCGTTGAATTCATCGATTCGGTAAGAATCCTTAAGAATAATTCCGTTCTACTGGCCAGTTTTATGGGTGATGCTCTGACTGCCAATGGCGATTTTGATCTGGCCACTTACGAGTATTTGACGCACATGGAAAAAGATTCGGTGGCGGCGGCCGAGGCTGAGGCCAAACTTGTTTCGATGATCCGCTATCCGGAATCGGCCGATACCGTCATGGCGATTTTATCCCGGCAGATTCAGAGTCATTATGAGAATTTCAGACTTGTTAACGCGTACGGACAGCTTCTCATGGATCAGGGACGATTCGATGAAGCTCGGGAGTTTTATGTCGAAATAGACAGTCTGCGCAATAAAGGTGGGAATGATATTTTATATTTTATGAAACGGTGCAACAAAAGCGGCGAATATAAACAGACTATTTTGGCCGGTGAAGTATTAACCGTTTTTTATGATATTTCGCCCATAATCGGCAACGCGCAATTCTTAATGGCCGAATCCTATACGGCGACAGGGGAATACGACAAGGCTCTTGAGATTTATCATTCGATTGAGGAAAAATTCGTTTGGGTGTCTCATAAGGCTGAGGCGAGGTTGAGAATTGGTGTTATGTACAAAGATTATCTGGACGATTTGGATCAGGCCAGGAATTTTCTTGATGAGGTAATTTCAACGGCGCCGAGATCGCGATATGATATACAGGCTCGCTTCGAGTTAATAAATCTTCTTATAAGAGAAAACCAGCTCGATTCGGCGATGGCATGCTGTACTCTATTATTAACCTTTGAATTGAATGATAGTTTCAAAGAAAAAACAGATTACATAAAAGCCTTAATACAATTGTTTTCCAATGAGTATATGTCAACCCGGGATTCTTTCAGGCAAATTCTGAGCCGCTACCCCAGAGGGTTTTATGTCAATGACGCGATTAACTACTCTCTTGTTTTGAGTGAAGCTATCGGTTCCGCGTCGGGACAGATTGATCTTTATTGCGCCGCGGAGTATTTTGATTATATCAATCAGGAAGATTCCCTGGAATTTTATTTGAATAAGATTTGCCGCATTGGGATACCGGCTTTATCACCAGTGTCATATTTGAAACTTGCCAACTTATATGTCGGGCAAAAGCTATCGGCCGACGCCGTGACCGCGGTTGATAGTCTTGAAGCTCAATATCCGGAATCTTATTTTTTGCCTTATGGATTAAAGCTAAAGGCAGACATATATTTTGAAAATCCTGAGCGTCGAGATGAATCCCTGGAAATTTATAAAAACCTACTGCGGGATTATTCCAATTACCCGTTTAGCGCCCCGATCAGGGAAATCCTTCGGCGTGATGCCGAAGACGTTGGCCGAATTTAATAATTTATCTCTGAAGAATAAACTTGCCGCAAATAATTATTTTAAAACGGATGTGTCTTTGGGGCGTGTCAAATTAATGATTCTTTGCTCAAGATCCTCTACTTTTTGGGCGTAATGTTCCATCCTGGCCATTTTCTTTTTGGTCGTGGTCCGAACCAAAATGGCCAATGAAACCAGGAGAAACAGCACCGAATTTATTTGACGGAATATTTCACCGTAATTAAAAAGAGCGTCCAGAAAGGCGGTTATGCCTAAAACAAACAGAATCGCGCTCCATAGTAACATGAGCATCCTCCAAATCACGAAATTATTTAAATAGCTTCTACCCTAAAATATCTTGTATCCAACCGGCGAAAATGTATATTATGGTCTTGCGGGTGGAGAAATCACCGGCTTTATCTGTATAATTGTTATCGACGGATAGGAAAATTATCTTTAGGAGGCCAGAGTGGAGCCATCGTTGTTTGGTCAGGAAAAGAAATTCGATAGAATCAACGCCGTAATTGCGGCAATTGTCACAATCATTACCTTTATAATCTATCGTCTAACGGTGGCTCAGACATTGAGTTATTGGGATTGCGGGGAATTTATCGCCAGTTCGCATATTTTGGGCAATCCCCATCCCCCGGGCACTCCCATGTTTATGCTGGTCGGGCGTTTTTTTGACCTGTTGCCCATCGCCTCCGATGTAGCCTTCCGCATAAATATGATGTCGGCCATATCCTCTACTTTTTCGGCGCTATTTGCTTACCTGATTACGGTTCGTCTGGTCTCGAGCTGGTATGTAAACACTGAAAATTATAAAATTGGCCGTATAATCGCTTACGCTTCTGGTTTTATTGGTTCTTTATTTGTCGCTTTTAGCCGGGCTAACTGGAATAATTCCGTTGAAACCGAACCACGAAGCATGGCAATACTTATTATGCTGGCTATGTTATGGCTGAGTCTCAAATGGTTTAACCATCGTTTTAGCAATACGGGTCAAAGGATTATTCTTCTGACTGCTTTCCTGGCAACCATTTCTCTGGGGATTCACCTGACGGTATTCCTGATTGTTCCGATTGTGACGATAATTTTTGGCCTTAAGAGGACAGCGACAAAAATCGACTGGGCTCTTATTTCCGGGTTTTTTATCATCCAACTGATATTGATTCTAATTTTGGCCGACACCTCAATACCTACTCCTGACGTTAACATCGGGGAGGCGAGATACAAAATCTTTCTGATCCTGGCGGGACTTCAATTTGTCGGTTTGGCAATATATATGAGAAATAAAGTCAATTGGCCGATTTTTCTGGCTTTTGGAGCCATTTCGCCGATTATGGTTGGTTTTTATCCATTTATGTTTTCGGTTCTGGGTTGGCTTGTCATCAGCTTTTTTGTATGGTTTGTGAAAAGAGATAAATTGTGGCGGTTGTCATTTTTAATTATTCTCTTTGCGATTATCGGATATTCGGTTCATGTCTATATACCGATTCGTTCAAGCATGCACCCGATTATAGACGAAAACACCCCTTCCCGTGATTTCCGGACGTTCGTTAATTTCCTTGACCGTAAGCAATACGGATCCACTTCCATGACTGAAAGGATGTTCGTACGTCGGGGGGAATTGTCGAATCAATTTGGAGACCATGCACGGATGGGTTTTCTGCGGTTTTTTAAAGAGCAGTATTCCAGTGAGAAATTATTTCCAGTGTTTCTTGTGATTGGAATATTTGGCCTGGGAATGATGGCCTATAAATATCCTGATTGGGGGTATATATTTATCACCCTTGTGCTCGTTGGATCGGTGGGATTAGTCTTGTATATGAATTTTGCCGACGGGACACACTTTAATAAATATACGGGAGACGCTTATCAGGAAGTCCGAGATAGATATTATTTCTTTACTCCGGCATTTGTTCTGTTCGGTATGGCCATCGGACTGGGTATGGCCGGAATTATGGAGTTGATACGAAAAGCAACCGTCAAAATGGGCAAGAATATAAACAGGATGGCTGTTTATACTTCATTAATTTTGGTTTTGACTCCGATTATTCCGGCTCAGGCGAGTTATTTCAACAATGACAGGTCTAAAAATCGCATGGCTTATAATTATGCCTGGAACATATTAAATTCATGCGAAAAAAACTCCATATTGTTTACGGCGGGTGATAATGATACTTTCCCGGTCTGGTGCATTCAGGAGATTTATGGCATTCGTAAGGATGTCAGGGTCATAAATTTCTCGCTTTTGAATACCGACTGGTATATCTGGCAGATGAAACACCTTGATTCACTTTCGGCGATAAACGCCGGATTCGATCCCGCTGCTATTCCCTGGAAAGACGGGAAAATTATGCTTGAAGGACGGGAAGTGGAACCGGTATCTGTTGGTATCCTTCCTGATGTTCCGATATCAATGAAGGATGATCAGATCCTCTGGGAGGTGGATATTGCTCCCAACGGTCAGGAAATAACTCGGCCTCAGAAACCATTTTATGATCGTGTCCGTAAACGGACCGCTCTTTTAGTGCCTACCTATTATGAAGAGAAAACTTTGAAAGTTGCCCAGATTATGCTGGAAGATATTATCCTGACGAATCGATGGAAGTATCCGATTCACTTTACTTCCGCGGCAGGCGAAGTTAGGAATACACCACTGAAATTAATGGATAGATTATATCGTGACGGCATTATTTTGACTTTATCCACCGATGAAACCAGGTTGGCATATCGTGAAGATAGAACGGATAGCCTGTTTTTTGAAGTGTATAAGTACGATAATCTCAGCGATACGCTGATTGCTCAGAGTGAAAATATCGCGGGCATTTCTTTAGCTTTCCCCGAAAAAATGCTCGATTATCACTCATATCTTATGGAAAATGGCAAAACTGAAAAAGCCGATACAGTTCTGGAAAAAATTTGTGAAGCGATTCCTTCCTATTGGCGTTCACGCCTGACTCAGGCTCAACGGGCCCGCGAAAATGGAGATACTCTCCGAGCCATGGAAATAGAGATTGAAATGAAACAATATTTGCATGGGTTTCTTAATAATAATCCGACCAATGTTTTTTTCCATCAGTACTTGGGCACAATGTATTTAACGCTTGGTGATAATAGAAGAGCCGAAGAGTATCTTAATAACGCCTGGGAATTGAATCGTGATAAGAGCCATACTTTCCGAGCGCTTTTATCGCTTTATGGGATTGAGGGGCGAGGTGGAGATTTAGTAAGATTGGCACAGGAGTACAGTCAATATCATGATGATGATCCCTATGCGAATGATATTTTACGAAGGGCCCAGTCTTTTATGGATCAGCAAAGACTGGCGCCCCCGCCACCAGCGACTCAAAATACACCGCCCGTTCAAATCGTACCGCCTGACCCCGGTGATTCATGATTTGTAAAACCCGCCTTCAAAGGCGGGTCAGACTAATGACAAAGGGCAGTTTTTTTGAACTGCCTTTTGTATTTATGACAATTTTGATCTATCTTCGTGAGTTTTTTCTTAAATTGCCGAGAATCGAATTTTTTCGATGATTATTTGCCAACAGGAAGCGCTTTTTCAACCAATAAATGATACAATAAGAAAGATGGCGAGCCATCTTCTCGATGTTCATCGCAATCGCCGTCATCAAACTTTGCTCGGTGACATTCTTCAACCCGCGATAACGAGCATTCCGCAGACCATGCAACTCCTTAGCATCGGCAAATGATCGCTTCACCGTCTCCTGACGCTTCTGACGAAGATATTTACCCAATGGTGTTTTCCGTACCTGTTCCCGATATCTCTGCCAGACATGACCGGTGATGACTCGAACATGATTCCGTGACTCGGTGCATTCGGATAGCATCCGGCATCTACCGCATAGCCTGGGATCGGAAACATACTCATTCGAGCCGGCTCCGAGACGATTCCTGCCGTTGAAACATTATACTCCTTAAATTATCTGAATTATAATATTGACTGTTTATAATAATGAAGGAAAAACAACATCGAACAACTAAAAAAGGTGTCGACTGACTTTGTCAAAAGTTTGACAGGCATAAAGTCTGCAATCTTTTCATATTATGAAGATAAAGAAAAAGAAGAAGTTTTGAAAATGGCTGAGCTTAAGGGAGAATTACGGGCGATATTTAGACAAATCCGTAAGGGCACTAAAACGAATCACTCCTTCTCACTCCTTTCCAATCATATCTACAATAATTTCAGAAAGTTCATTTCGAGTCAGCTTCCTGGTTCCTTTGCAGGGGAAATCGAAGACTATTTCAATGAATTCAAAATAAGAAATGGGTGATTGGATTGTACGTCGACAGACAAAGTGGACTGGTGGGTTCTAAATATTGGGAGACACTTTGACTAATGGCAATAACTTTCCGATACTTTGGGATAGCCGGAATAATCATGATAAACGGGAATTAGCCGATTTGCTATATTCGAACTGCATTCTAGATGGCCGAAGTGTAAGTGCTACATACAAAAAACCCTTCAACTTGTTAGTCGGAGGGATAGGTTCTGATTTTTGGCTGGCAATAGTGGACTATTTTAGAACTGCTGCTTAATGCAGAATACAGGTGCTAAGGGACTTATCCATAAATAGGCAATTAACATCCCCGCAAATTGATCAAACAATGGATCGGTAATGGTTTGCTTGGAGATTTAGCTGATTATCAAGATTCCCATGCTACGAAAACAGTATCAATTATCAGCCTTTTGATTGAATATATTCGCCGAATCACAGGCCTTGATAAATTTTATATGTGCGCCTGATTCCTTTGCGGCGTTTACAAGATCATTCAAGTTGTTTTTAAATCCTCTCAAAGAATATATCGCCGAATTATTTTCTACCATGTCATCAGCGTGGAAGTAGTTGTTAAAAATCAACAGTGTGGTTTTTTTCCTTCTGAGATGTTTATGGAACTCATTCAAAAGAGGCTTAAAATAATGTCTTTCTGCTGAAATATTAATCCAATATCTTGGCCTTCGCAAAGCAACAAATAAGGGTTTAATGTTTTTCATTTTCTTGGCCAATACTATTCCGGCAATATATCCCCAAGCGATAGATTTGGCTACAAGATTTGGAACTTCCAAAATTCCCATTTTATTATTATCAATCCCCGCAGTTTGAAAATCCTTATTTGAAGGATAATAAGGATTTGGAGGCGCATCGAACCAATTATAAATATTATCAACTTTTAAGGGTGAGGGATCAACACGCATACCGGGTACTCCAGAAAAATCAACCTTTATTCCAAGATTCGAAAGTGTTTTCATCGAATTTGTATTATGGAAATTCCATCCCATTCTTACCGATAATGGTCGATCAGGAAAAACATCCTGATAGGCTGAATGAGACATCTGAAGCATTTCTGTTTGCCATTCAATATCTTGAGTTTCCTGATACCAAAAGGATTTTTGATTATTATATCTCCAAAAATGAGGATGCCAGCTTAATTCATCTCCCGATTTCTCCAAATCCTCAAACAGTTTTCTATGCGATTTTAAAACCCAAGCATAATCATCATCATAATGTCTTATTTGGTCATCGACGCGAAGGCACCAGGAAAAAATTGGACTTTTCCCTTCCGAGTCAAGTATGTCTTTGGTTGCCTCCTTAACCGCATGAATCCCCTCATCCATTCCTATCCAGCTTAGCTGTTTGTCAGTGACCCCCGAAATAAAAGATGTTCGATCCGGGTCAGTATCACATCCAATAATAAAATACACAGTTTTCATCTAATTGTTCTCCTTAAGCTTTTTCACCAGTAGTTGTCCAAATCTGAGTCGCCAAGTGATATATACCAAATATGGGAGTAACGTTGGCGTAAATCCTTTATTTTAAAATCTGTTTCCCTAATTATTGCCGGTTGTATACGACTAAATATAAAACCATTTTGCCAAAACGCTGTTTTAGTTGCAGGTGATGAAGCTATGCCTACAATACAATCTACTTGCAATTTACGTAATTCATCAGACGCAATCTTAATCATATATGATAACAGCTTTTTACTGATAGTTGGGTCATAGACAAAATCAACGATGCGACCAAGTACGATTTTTTTATCAACGTTCACTGATTTTCGGAATACAATATAACCAATAGGGCGATTTTGATTCTCAAAAAGATATACCGTATGCTTAATATCTTCCCGTTTGAAATATTTGTAATTAAGAAATGATGAGTTCCTATCAAAGTGGATTGCATAATCTTTTAGATATTCTCTCCAATAGTTATCCCAATCAGGAAGAAATTCGTTTATTTGGCTGAATGAAATGTCTGAAATACTTCTTGGAATAAAGATTTTTTTATATACTCTAAATGCGGCATTAATTAGGATAATAAATGGAGAGGCAATATATGCCAACATTTTTGATTTATTTAGAAAGCCGAATACAGCCATAGGATTAAGAACCAAAGATTGCTGTGAAGAATCATTGATAAGAACCCAGCCTCTTTTTTGGAAGGCTCGAGAGGCCATTTCTGTTATGCCAACAGCAAAGGCGACACCGTCCATTTTTTCATTATTTTCAATTAGAACATGCCCAAGCCCTTTACCTTCGGTTCCCGGATTTACTAATAGATTTGTGCTGCAATATCCTGAATATTTACGATTATCAATTCGAAGCTCGAATTTTAATAGAGAATTATGACCACACAATTTGCCAGAACATGAACGCAAAAGCCAAATAAGAGGTCTTTCTTCGTTTTCTTCAAGGGGATTTAGAAATGTTTGCCATTCAAAACGGTTCTCATTGGCCATTTTAGGAATTTTAGAGTAAACTTGGGTATAATAATCCAATAAAATAATTCGGTTTTCCGGGGAATCGATATATTTTTCTAATGTCACTTCAGGCGGGTTAGGCATTTTAATATTCTGGACCTTTAATTGATCAAGATAAATTCAGGACTTTCCAACGTCATTCGCCAAAAATCTTGGATAATATATATATACTTGAAAATAAAGCAAGTCCGAATATTCGAATCAAACGGTTGAAAGTGGTAAAATGAATATATAAAAAAAACGGGAATAGAAGATAAAATCCCTATCCCCGGAGTGAATTACAAGGATTTATTTTAACAAAATCATCTTTTTGGTATCCGCAAAATCATTAACCTGTATTTTGTATAAATAGATTCCGCTTGATACATTATTGTTGGATTGATCTTTACCGTTCCAATAAACGGTATGTGTTCCATTTTCCTGGTATTCATTAATAAGCGTTTTTATTTTTTGACCGGCTATATTGAAAATGGATAATTGAACATGTCCTGCCTCCGGTAAGGAGAATCTTATATCGGTTCCCGGGTTAAATGGGTTAGGGTAATTTTGATCCAATGAATATGATGTGGGCAGTAGATTAGATAGGGATTTAGATATTTCTACTACCAAATTATTCCCATATTCGTCTGATGCTTCGGCAGTAACAACCTCCACCCTTCCATTAAATTCAAGAATAGACTGTATTTTACCAGAAGGTATTTTACCAATTCCATTAATATCTAATACACCTATATGTGAAATATCATGGGTGCGCCCATAATAAATTTGAGTTTTCCGTGTCAAATTTACTAATTGGATATTTGGATCACATTCCACCGATAATTGAAGACCGTAAACATCAATTGATGATTCAATTTGAATCACTGATTTATCACCATAATATTGCTGGGTTAATGCAACCGACTTTTCACCAAAATAAACATCACTTCCCAAAGATATTGAAGCTAAATGACATTGACTTGAAGGTGGATCACCGCCCCTGAACACAAAACCGATCAAGTAGACTATATCCGCAACATTTACTTTACCATCACAATTGGCATCTCCGGCATCTTCCGGCACCGGCATTGGCCCCTGCTTAAATACAGTATTGATTAAAAATACAGCATCAGCCACATTTACCGAACAATTGCCATTGGCATCCCCGGCCATGTATCCATCAATTGTTATTACTTCTATTAACGCCGATGGTATAAATTCATTTGCAACCGGTTCTGTACAATCAACAAATAATAATGATGCGGGCCCAATTGTAGTCGTATTTAAGGTGATATTGACATTATTATCATGCGTGCACAAATCTCCAACATCGAATGAAATTGATCCAATGTAAATATTTTCCCCGGACGGAATTGGAGCCCCCAATCCCGCAGCTCCGCCTATAAGGATTGTCCTATTTTCATTATTAACTGTTACTACAGGATAATCCCAATATTCAAGTGGCGTACCATCATAACTGAATCCCGTGACAGTGTATTCCCCATCCCAAACAAGCGGAATTTGCATCGCGCACAAAGGTCCCGTAACTGTGACATAAATAGGAATTTCAAGTATTCCGTTGGCTGGGATACATGATTCAAAATCGTTAATAATTAATGATTGAGGATCCTGTGGTTCTCCTTCACACCCTGCTTCGAAAGCTCCGATCAATACTCCCCAACTATTATTGGCAGGTAAACACTGTGATTGATCGCTCACAGTGTAATCAAAATTACCACGATCACAATATATCGGATCAACTGAAATATCATGTGTTCCCGGAGTAGCAGAACGAATATAATCCTGCCCGCCGTTGTTCCAAACATCATTATAATCTATCGTTACTCCAGAACTACTACTATATAAATCAATTCCACCCTCAAGAGTATTGTTGCTCACAATGTTGTTCTCAAAAACTAAATTACTGTGGGGATACAATAATACTCCCCGGGAATTATTGTCAATCGTGTTATTGATCACGGTCGCATTATCAACATGGACATAAACCACGCCACGAATGTACGAACCGGCATCAGGAACACTATTACCATAGACTAAATTACGCTCGGCCAAACATCCCTCGCCTTCAATGAACG